>DAOWER010000064.1 GCA_030638405.1 Candidatus Eiseniibacteriota bacterium
CCTTAAAACAGATTCTTCTCCGCCAGAACGGGTAGCGGGTCCACGGAGTTGTCAGTGAAGTCCAGGTGTCCCTTGTCAATGCCCAGTGCAAGCCCTAGAAGCTGTGTGAAGTAGACCACCGGGACCGTCTTGAACCCCTTGACTCGTTCGGCCATCTTCTCCTGGTGCCTGTCGAGATTGTAGCGGCAGAGTGGGCAGGTCGTGACGATGACGTCGGCGTCGCGCTTGAGTGCGGAGACGACGACGCTCTGTGAGCATGACACCGCCAGTTCCTCGTCGTTGACGACCTGAAAACCCCCGCAGCATTCGGTCTTCATCGGGAAGTCGACCATTTCGCACGAGAGCGTCTCGAGGAACTCCTCGAAGATCGTGGGCTGCTCGGGGTCGTCGAACTTCATCTCGTTCTTGGGGCGAAGCAACATGCACCCGTAGTAGGGCGCCACCTTGAGACCTTCGAGCTTCTTCGTCACGGCCCCGGATATCTTGTCGTAGCCGACCACATCGCGGAGCATCTCGATGTAGTGGAGAACATCTACCTGCCCCTCGTAGTCCTCGTGCGTGAAGCTCTCTATCTTCTCACGCGCCTCGGTGTCCGCGCGGAGAAACAGGTTGGCCTTGTCCCTCTTGTCCTTGTCGTCGCGCATCACGTTGTTGCAGCGCTTGAGCACGTTGTAGCAGAAGGAGCACAGCGTGACGACCTTGTCGCCGAGGCGAGACGCGTAGGAGAGGTTCCTGACCCCCGCGAGGATGTCCATGACGCTGTCGGTAACGAGCGGATACACGGCGCCGCAGCACGTCCAGATGGGAAGCTCCTCGAGCTCGATCCCCAGGGCCTTCGAGCATTCCCTCGCGGAAGTGTCGAAGTCGCGTGCCCTCTCGTGAAGCGTACAGCCCGGGTAGTACGGGATCTTCATCTCTTCCTCCGGCACTGTCTATCCGTTGAGCTTGCGAAGCGCCCCGACCACACCCATCTGCGGCGCGTCCGACATCATCACCCGCGTCAACCCGTCCGCGTCGACCTTCGGTGTCGCGAGCCGGGTCCGGAGGACGATGGCCCTCAGCGCGTCACAGATATTCGAGAACTCGACGCCCTTCGGGCACCTGGACGCGCACTGCAGACATGACGCGCAGGTCCAGATGGTCTTCGAGCTCAGGACCTCCTCCATCTGGCCGAGCTGAAGAAGCCTGATCACTTCGCTCGGGACTATGTCCATCTCATCGACGACGGGACATCCGGCCGAGCACCTGCCGCACTGGTAGCACGCGCGGAGCTTCTGCCCGGAGAGCGTCTCCACTCTGTCAAGGGCCTCGTCCTTGATCATGTCAGCGGTGAGCCTGAGTCTCATCGATACCTCCGGGGCAAATCCGCAAACCGGTCCGACCGGCCCCGGTCGCTCCTCTCGCGATGGGTCGTTCAGAACGCTGAGCGGACTGCCCAAACCGCGGGCCGTTCCCAGCGTGGTCGGTCAGTACGAAGACCAGTCACCGCAACGTCAGCGGTCGGCGCGGCGGTGACATATCGACTGAATAGGGTACTATGGAGCCGTGCGGGAGTCAACCGCTTTCGGGCGCGGAAGCCTACCAAAACGGCACTTCTCTGGCCGAACAGGCGCGGATTTCACTCGTCCGCCCGGCAGCTCGGAGGCGGGCGTCGACAGGAGGGCAGCTGCGGCGTATAATCTTGGCAAGGAGAGGAGGTGTCTCATGGCACGAATGAGACTGCTCTGCTGCACGTTCCTTCTGCTTGCCGCCCTGCCGGCTGCCCTCTGCGCCGGAGTCATCGTCGTCGACCCTGCGGGCGGAGGCGACTTCGACAACATCCCGGAGGCCATGTTCCACGGGACGGCGGACGACACGGTGCTCGTGCTGCCGGGCTTCTACGAGGTGGAAACGGGCATTTCCTACCCGTGGCCCGTCCTTCTCGACGCCGACAGCCCGGTGCTCGTCAGTCAGGAAGGTGCTGCGCTGACGCTCATCTTCGGCGACGGGCTGCTGACGGCCTTCGAGGTGCCGGACGGCACGTTCGGCGCGCGGGCCTTCATCGCGGGCTTCCAGTTCAGATTGCTGCGGACGCCGCTGGACTGGGGCTATCCGGTGGGCGGGACCGTCCACTTCACTGACAATATCGTCGAGGCGTGCGAGATCGGGCTGGACGTCAGGCTGGGCGCGGGGCTCGTGGCCGGGAACGTGATCGAGGGACCGGGCGTCTGCGGAATCCAAGCCGGGCACTTCGAGGGCGTGATAGAGGACAACGAGATACACGGGTTCTTCGACGGCATCATGGGCACGGGCGAGTACACGGTGATACAACGGAACCACATCCACGACAACGAGATCAGCGGCGTGGCGGGGTTCGACAACTGCGTCGCCATAGACAACATCGTTGAGAACAACGGTTGGTACGGCTTCAGCATCTCGTTCGACGCCCACCTGACGGGCAACGTCATCCGCGGCAACGGTACGGGTGTCGACTTCTGGGGCGGGCCCCACAACGGATTCCTGCACGGGAACGACATCTACGACAACGTGGATTTCGCCGTGCACTCATACCGCGGTGAGATTATCCCCGACCCGCCCGACTTCGACGCAACCATGAACTGGTGGGGCACGACCGACGGCGCAGCGATAGCCGCGGAGATATGGGACTGCCACGACAGCGCGTGGGCGGGCGTATGCTTCGTCGTGGAACCGTGGTGCGCGAGTCCGGGCTGCGATCCGACTCCGGTCCAGGCCACCAGCTGGGGCGCGATCAAGGCGACATACAGATGACGGCGAAGGCCGGAACCAGGAGTGGAACGCACGAGCCGGGGCACAAGCCCCGGCTCGGCGTCAGTACGTGTCTTCTGGGTGAGAACGTTCGGTACGACGGCAAGGAGAAGAGCGACCCCCTCCTACTGAAGGCGTTCGCTGACCATGTCGAGTGGGTGCCCGTCTGCCCCGAGGTCGAGTGCGGCATGACCGTGCCCAGAGATCCCATGCACCTGGCGGGCGACCCGAGCTCTCCGAGGCTCGTGACGACCGCCACCGGCGACGACCAGACGGAGCGTATGCGGACGTGGGTACGGTCCCGTCTCGATGATCTCGCCCGCGAGGACCTCTGGGGGTTCGTGCTGAAGAGCAACTCGCCCAGCTGCGGGACGCGTGCGGTGCCGGTGCTGGACGCGAGGGGTGCGAAAACGGGCGAGGTGGCCGGGCTCTTCGCCGCGGCGGTCGGCGAGCGCTTCCCGCTGCTGCCGGTCGCGGACGAGAGGAGCCTGCGCGACGCCGCTGAGTGGGACGGCTTCATCGAACGTCTCTTCTGCCTGAAGAGATACCGCGACTCGACGCGACCCCGAAGGAGTCGCGAGTCGCTGGTCGCATTCCACGCGGCGCACGAGCTGCAGCTCATGGCGCACGGCCCGGGTGTCCTCAGGAAGATGGGAGAGCTGGTGGCGCACTCGAAAGAACTCCCGCTCGAAGAGCTCTCTGTCAGGTACGAGGAACTCCTGAGAACGGCGATGGAGCTCGCGGCCACCCCGGCGAAGAACGCCGACGTTCTCCTGCACGCCCTGGGTCTCCTCGAGCGCTACCTGAGCCCCGACGAGCGGCAGGAGGCGCTCGCGCTCATCGAGGAGTACCGCGGCGCGAACGCACCGCTGAGCCTGCCCGTGACGCTTCTCGGACACCACATAGGGAAGTACGGCGTCGAGTACCTGGACAGTCAGTCCTACTTCGACCCTCATCCCGTCGCATTCAGGCTGCGGGAGCGCTCGTAGCGCCTCGACGGCATCCGCACGACCAGGTGGCCTTTCGCGCATCCAAACCTCCAGTATCGACGATGACCAACATCGTCCGGCTCGCCGCAACGCGCTTGCCGCAGGGTCGGTGCGCTTGGGCGGAGGAGCGATCCCATGGAACACATGACTGAGGCAGCCGCGTGGCTGCTGCCGATAGCGCTGCTGGCTCTGGTTGGCCCGGCGGCGGGTGCGGGTGCCGCATCACACGGGCCCAACCACCTCGCGGGCGAGAAGAGCCCCTACCTCCTGCAGCACGCCATGAACCCAGTCGACTGGTACCCGTGGGGACCGGAGGCGTTCGAGAAGGCGCTGGCGGAGGACAAGCCTGTCTTCCTGTCGATCGGCTACTCGACGTGCCACTGGTGCCACGTGATGGAGCGCGAGTCGTTCGAGGACCACGAGGTCGCCGCCCTCCTCAATGAGGCGTTCGTCTGCATCAAGGTCGACCGCGAGGAGCGCCCCGACATAGACGCCGTCTACATGGAGGCCGCGAGGATGATGTCGGGCGGCGGCGGGTGGCCTCTCACGATAGTGATGACACCGGACAAGCGGCCGTTCTTCGCGGCGACGTATCTACCCAAGACGAGCAGGTTCGGCCGGCCCGGGATGATGGAACTCGTCCCCCGAATCGCCGAGCTCTGGTCGTCCCGGAGAGACGAGCTCGTGGACACGGCCGGCCGGGTGACGTCGGCCATGCGCTCGCAGGCGGCTCCATCGCGGGGCGCCGAGCTCGGCACGGACGGCATGGACGAGGCCTACGGGCAGCTCAGGTCCGCGTTCGATTCCGAGCACGGAGGGTTCGGCACCGCGCCCAAGTTCCCCACGCCGCACCAGTTGCTCTTCCTACTCCGGTACTGGAACAGGACCGGCGAGACCGAGGCGCTCGCGATGGTCGAGTCGACTCTCCGGGCGATGAGGCGCGGCGGAGTCTACGACCACGTGGGATTCGGGTTCCACCGGTACTCGACGGACGCCGAGTGGCTGCTCCCCCACTTCGAGAAGATGCTCTACGATCAGGCGATGCTCACGATGGCCTACACCGAGGCCCACCTCGCCACCGGCGACGTCGACTACGAGCGGACCGCAAGGGAACTCATTGAATACGTGCTCCGCGACATGACCGACGAGCGCGGCGCCTTCTACTCGGCGGAGGACGCCGACAGCGAGGGCGTCGAGGGCAAGTTCTACGTGTGGGACAGCTCCGAGGTCCGTGACGTCCTGGGTGAAGAGGACGCGGGATTCGCGGCGGACGTGTTCGGCCTGACCGGCGCCGGGAACGTCCGAGACGAGGCGAGCGGGCGACAGACGGGCGCCAACGTGCTGCACCTCCCGGCAGCGCCGGCGAATCTGGCCGCGAGGATGGACGTATCGGAGGACGAGCTCCTCGAGCGCGTCGAATCGGTCAGGGCGAAGCTCTTCGACTTCCGCGCGAAGCGCGTACGCCCTCACCTGGACGACAAGGTGCTCACGGACTGGAACGGCCTCATGATCGCCGCGCTGGCCCGAGCGGCGCAGGCCTTCGACGAGCCCGCGTACGCCGAGGCCGCGCGCCGGTGCGCCGAGTTCCTGCTCGATGCTATGCGAGACGGCGGCGGACGTCTGCTCCACCGCTACCGCGACGGAGAGGCCGCGATCAGAGCCACCGCCGACGACTACGCCTTCCTTGCGATGGGGCTCTTCGATCTCTACGAGGCCACGCACGAGCCGCGGTACCTGAGCGAGTCCGCGCGACTCACGTCGGAGATGCTCTCCCTCTTCTGGGACGAGCACGACGGCGGGTTCTTTTTCACCCCCGACGACGGCGAGCAGCTGCTCACGCGCAGGAAGGAGATCTACGACGGCGCGGTTCCTTCCGCGAACTCCGTCGCCCTGCTGAACCTGCTGAGACTTGGGGACGCCGCGGCGCGTCCAGAACTTACGGAGCGCGCTGACGCCCTCGGGCGCGCGTTCGCGGGCACCATCACGCGGTATCCATCCGGTCACACGATGTTCCTCTCGGCCCTCGACTATGGCATCGGCCCGTCCATTGAGCTTGTCATCGTCGGAGAAGAAGAAGGCGAGGACACGCGTGCGCTTCTCAAAGCGGCGCGCGGCCGCTTCCTTCCGAACAAGGTCGTGCTGCTCCGTCCGCCGGCGGAGGCCGACGACATCCTTACCCTCGTGCCCTGGATTGAGCACCACGTCCGGGTCGACGGGCGCGCGACGGCGTACGTCTGCCGCGACCGCGAGTGCAGACTTCCGGTCACTGAGGCGGACGCGCTTACCAGGGAGCTCTCGGGGTCGTCGTCGGAGCAGTGAGGCAGGGCAGACCCCGAGGACGACTTCCCGAGCTTACGGGCGCGGAGTTGCGCGGTACGTGGGCTCCACCGACACGCGCAACGAGCCGACCCTCAGTGTCTTCGAGGCCAACGCGTGCTCTCAGACCGGCACGCAGCTCTTCTGCAGGCCCCCCGCCCCGCACACGCCCTCCGCCCGGCACGGGCCGCGCGCCCGGCAGCGGGGGCACACAAGCCCCATTCTCCTTTTGACTGCGGGCAAGCTCTCCTTATAGAGTCGTTCCCACTGACCACATTCGATCCTTGAGAAGAACCGCTCCTGGCGAGGCTGAATGAGCGAGCGTGAGATTCAAGGCTGTCCACCAGGTCGGGTCCGCACCGCGGCGGTCGGCGCGCCGGTCCGGCGCGTTGACGCGTCCGACAAGGTGACGGGACGCGCCGTCTATCTTGACGACATGGCCGTGCCCGGCGTCCTGCACGCCGCGCTGGTCTTCCCCGGGTGCGCGCACGCGGAACTCATTGGGGTGGACGCGTCGGCCGCGAGGTCGATGCCAGGCGTGCGTGCCGTCGTGACGGCCGGTGACATTCCCGGAGAGAACGAGGTCGGCGTCATCGACGCCGATCAGCCGCTCCTCCCCTTCGACAGGGTGAGATACGAAGGAGACGCCGTTGCCATCGTCGTGGCCGAGACGGCGGCGCTGGCACGCGAGGCGGCCGACGCTGTGTCCGTCAACCTGACAGAGCTGCCGGGCGTCTTCGATGCGGTCCGTGCGATGGAGTCGGACGCGCCGCTCGTTCACAAGACCGGGAACGTCTTCCTCCACGACAAGGTCAGGAAGGGCGACATCGATGCGGGGTTCGATGCGGCCGACATCATCGTCGAGCGCGAGTTCCGCACCCACCACCAGGAGCACTGCTACCTCGAGCCCCTGGCCGCACTCGCCGTCCCGGAGGACAACGGGTCCATGACGATCTACGGGACGATGCAGTGCCCCTTCTACGTGCAGAAGGCCGTGGCGGGTGTGCTGGGGCTTCCGCTCGCGTCCGTTCGCGTCATCCAGACCGTCACGGGTGGCGGGTTCGGCGGGAAGGAGGACGCGCCCAGCGAGATATGTGCGTGCGCCGCGGTCGCCGCGTGGAAGACTGGAAGCGCGGTCAAGCTCATCTACTCTCGGGAGGAGGACTTCCTTCGCTCGAGCAAGCGCCATCCCATGCACGTGACGTTCAAGCTCGGCGCCAGGCGCGACGGCACGTTCACGGCGGCGAAGATCCGCGCGGTGGCGGACGCCGGGGCCTATTCGACGCTGACCCCGGTCGTCGTGTTCCGCGCGACGGCGCACGCGACGGGACCCTATGAGATCCCCAATGTTTCGACGGACGTCTATGGCGTCTACACCAACCGCCAGACGACGGGCGCCTTCAGGGGATTCGGACAGCCGCAGATCATCTTCGCCAACGAATCGGTCATCGACGAGGTGGCGGAGGCCCTCGGGATGGACCCCGTGGATATCCGTCTCCACAACTGTCTGGACGTGGGGAAGCGAACCGCGACTAACCAGCTTCTGACGGAAAGCGTGGGCCTGAGAGAGACGCTCGAGCGAGCGCGGGAGCTCTCGGGATGGGACGAGTTGAGGCAGGTCTCGGGGCGAACGGACGAAGAGCGTGACCATGTTCAGCGGGGCATCGGAATCGGGTCCATCTACTACGGTGTCAGCCTGGGCGCGAAGGGACTGGCGCTCGACGGGTCCGGCGCCCACATCAACGTCTACCGAGACGGCTCGATCAGGATCGGCGTGGGCGGCACCGAGATGGGACAGGGCCTGCTGACCGTGCTCGCGCAGATCGCGGCCGACAGTCTCGGCGTGTCGGTCGATTCGATACACGTCGAACGCGCGGACACCAGCGTGGTCCCCGACAGCGGCCCGAGCGTCGCGTCGAGAACCACGCTGATGACGGGGAACGCCGTGATCGACGCCGCGGGGAAGCTAAGGACCGTCATGGGCGAGGTCGCCGCGGACCTGCTCGGAATCGACGTGACCGAGGTCGAGTTCAGGGACGGCACCGCCGGCTCAGCGGAGAAGAACGTGACGTTCGCGGAGGTCGCCGAGCAGTGCTGGGCGAGAAACGTCAGTACAGCGGCCGATGGTTGGTACGCCGCACCCGAGTCCACGTTCGACGAGGACGGCCAGGGCGACGCCTACGCCGTCTACTCGTATGCGACGCACGTGGCAGAGGTCGAGGTGGACACGGAGACCGGGCAGGTATCGGTCGTGAGGGTCACGGCCGCGCACGACGTCGGGCGGGTGATGAACCCCGTGACGCTCGAGGGACAAATAGAGGGAGGCGTGATGCAGGGCGTCGGAATGGCCCTCTACGAGCAGATGAGGACATCGGAGGGGGCAGTCACGACACCGGACTTCTCCACCTACATCATCCCCACGGCAATGGACACGCCGGAGATCCTGACCGCGTTCATCGAGCATCCCTACTCGAAGGGACCCTTCGGTGCGAAGGGCATCGGCGAGACTCCGGCCATGCCGGGAGCCGTCGCCATCGCGAATGCCGTATCCAACGCGCTCGGCCTGCGATTTCACGAGCTGCCTCTGACTCCCGAGCGGGTCAGACAGGCGGTGTCTGAGAGGAAGGACCCATGAGATCCCTCGCAACACCGCCGCCGCGCACGGCGGCGTCCCCGGCCGCGCCGTGGGTGAAGCTCCTCACGGTGTTTCTTGCGCTCGCCGTCACGACCGCCACGGCGAGCAGGCCTTCCGGCGCGGCAGACCACGAGGGCGCCGTGAACCTGTCCGCGCGCGATTCGTCCGTGCTCCTCGCGGCCTCGCCCTCCGCCGGCGCGCTCGACGGGGCACTGCGAGCGCTCGCCCTCACCCACGACGACCTCTCGTTCAGGACGGACTACGCCGATCAGCCTGACTCGTTCCGGATCGCCGTGGTCGACAGGCTTCTCTCGCGGCCCCTTGAGACAGAGAGCTACGTGACCCGGTTCGCGGACGAGGTCTGCGCCGTCACTTCGCTGGAGGGGCTGGTGGGTATCTGCGCGCGGGACCTCGACCTGGTCATCGCTGCGCCGACGCGGCCCGGGCCGACGGACTCAATGGAGCCCAAGTCGGTCGGACCGACTGCGCTCGACGTGCTGCTGCCCGCGATGAGTGAGGCCGCGGACCTGATCGCCGCGGCATTCGCCGGCCTGTCGGAGGAGCAGCGACGGTTCGTGGCGCTTCACGCGCCTTCGATCCTCGACGAGGAGGAGTTCGACCCGGACAAGCCGATCGACGATCGGGACCGTGAGGCCGAGGAGGAAGAGGTGCTCGCCGACGAGCTTCTCCGTATCGCCGGCCTCATCGACTACGATCCGCTAGCGACCGCCGGCGCCGTGATCGCGCGTGCGGTTGACAGCTCCATTCCGCTGCTGGCGGATGACCCGATGAGCCTGCCGAGAACACATACCGACTATGAACTCCAGAGGACGGCTTCCTCGTGGCTGGCCTCGGGCGACGTCCTGAACATCATGGAGACGGAGGCGGGAACCGTGATCATCGGGGGGCCTGGACGCACTACGTATAAGGGGGGCGTCGCGCTCATCATCGACGTGGGCGGCGACGACGTGTACGAGGGCGACGTGGCCGCGGCCCTGAGGGACCTTCCTGTGTCGATCGTGATAGACCTCTCCGGCAACGACATCTATCGCTGTGACGCGCACTCGCTGGGTGCGGGATTCATGGGGGTCGGCGTCCTCGCGGACCTCGAGGGTGACGATGTCTACGCGGCTGGGGATTTCTCGCTGGGCTCAGGGCTAATGGGGATCGGCATCCTGGCGGACGCGGAGGGCAACGACAGCTACTCGGGCGACACCTGCACCGAGGGCGCCGGCGCATTCGGGATCGGCATCCACCGGGACACGAGCGGGAACGACGTCTACAACGCCGCGCTCTTCTCCCAGGCTTTCGGGTTCGTCGGCGGTGCGGGACTGCTGCACGACGTGGCGGGGAACGACGTCTACTTCGCCGGAGGGAAGTACACCGACGAGATACGGTACTTCGACCACTACATCAGCCTCTCGCAGGGATTCGGGTTCGGCTGGCGACCCGACGCATCCGGCGGTATCGGGATTCTGGTTGACGAGTCCGGGAATGACGTCTACGTCTCCGACATATTCGGCCAAGGCTCAAGCTACTGGTTCGCGGTCGGAGGTCTGGTCGACTACAGTGGGAACGACCAGTACGTGTCTTACCAGTACGCTCAGGGTGCGGGCACTCACATCACGGTCGCCGCGCTGGTTGATTTCGAAGGAGACGACAACTACGTGTCGAAGGGCGTATCGCAGGGGTGCGGCCACGATCTCGCCGTTGGCCTTCTGCACGACCTGGCGGGTGACGACAGCTACACCTGCCACGGCCTCTCCCAGGCCGCCGGGAACGCGAACGGCATCGGCATCCTGATGGACGACGCGGGCAACGACGCCTACTCGGTCCGGAACCCGGACAACACACACGGGTACGGGAACCTCCGCCGCGACTACGGCAGCATAGGCATCTTCCTGGACTGCGGGGGCGCCGATTCCTACTCCGGCAGAGGAGCGGACGACACCTGGTGGACCGGGAGCATGCACGGCGTCGGGATCGACACAGAGACGGAGAAGGGAGGTGGTGCGGAGTGAGACGGTCCGGCATCGTCCTTCTTCTGCTGCTACACAGTGTTCTGATGGCCGGTCCTGCCGCCTCTCAGGAGGTGGACGTGCAGGTCGCGGAACCCGACACGGCCGCCCTCGCGGAACTCACGCCTGAGGAGCTCTTCCTGCGGGCGTCCTCGTCGGCGCTCCAGTTCGAGCACATGCGCGAGCCGTCCCGGCGAATCCTGGTGTCGAACCACGAGGAGTCCCTCTCCTATCTCGTCACTCAGCTCGACACGGACGACGCCAGGGAGCGACACGCTCTCGAGGACGTCCTCGTGAGAATAGGCCCCGCGGCCGCCGACCCGGTTATCGAAGCGTTCCTTCTCGAGGCCGGCAGAACGGAGACGACACGCGGCGCCAGGCTGGCGGCGGCCGTGCTGGGCAGGATCGGAGAGGTGTGCGCGGTCGACCCGCTCGCTTCCGTTCACGATCACCGCGACTGGAAGGTGCGCGGCGCCATCGGCGGAGCGCTCGGCAGAATCGGCACGGCCGAGACGGTGCCCCCTCTCGTTTCGCTGCTGTCGGACGAGAACGAGGCGGTCAGGAAGAGCGCGGCCGTCGGCCTGAGGCGCGTCGCGGCGCGCGCCAGTGACGACGAAGCACCGGATCCTGACGCGGCCGAGGCCCTCGACCCGGACGTCATCGAGTCGCTCGCGCGCGCCCTCGGGGACCCCAACTACGCGGTGCGATACAGCTCCGCCGACGCGCTTGCGCAAATCGGTGAGCCGGCGCTACCGCGTCTGCTCGAGATCGGTGAGGCCGGAGCGACCGAGGCCAGGTTGATGGCGCTCCGGGCCATCGGTGCCGTCGGCTCGCGGAAGGCCCTCAAGCCGCTGGTGAGAACGCTGCAGGACCCCGACTGGGCAGTGCGGGCGCACGCTGCCGCCGCGCTCGGAGCGCTCGGAGCCGATGGGCGAGGCCGTCGAGCGCTGGAGCGCCTCGTCGCGCAGGATCCCCACCCGTTCGTCGTCGCGTCGGCCGCCGCCGCACTCGACTCAGACTGACGGCACCTCGTCCCTCCCACCCATCTGCGCCCGGGCGCGGGCGGAGCAGGCCGGGCGCGCTGTCCTCGCGGAAACAGGCCCTGACACAGAGCAAGCATGCCAAGCCCTGGACCCTGCGCGGACACCCTCAAACCCGTATTCCAGCGGTATGGAGCAATTGACGTGAATCCGCCTCAAAACCCGCGACACGGGAAAACACCCTCTGAATTCCTGCTCAATTCGTCTCAACATGTGCGTTTTGTACGAAAAACAGATTGACCCTGACCCACCGATGTTATACACTACTAGTTGAACTGCGGGAGCCTGCCACCAAGTACATGCAAGCGTGATTGCATGTGTTGCCTGGGCTCACACGAGCGCGGGTGGCAAGTGTGTGCAGGTGCCGAGTCGGGGGCCGGCACCTTCACCGTGCATTCGCATCGATTGGAGAAGCAGCGACGCTTGGTGGCGTGACGGGATTGAAGTAACGATGAATTCGGAGTAGAGAGTAATTTCCAGTGGGAAAGGAGACGGACGGCATGAAAAGGCTGACGTTCGCAGTTGTTCTGCTGGCGTTCGCGCTCCTCGTTGTGCAGACCGCCGCGGCCGACGATTCTTACATGGTCGGCATGCAGGGGGTTGGCAGTCTGATGAAGAGTCCCGTTATCTACAGCGGGAACTTCATGTTCGGTCTCGTGGGCACGTGGGAGATCACGCTCGATGATTCCCTGTGGCCCGATCCGGCAGACAGCACCGCGAGGTTCGACTACATCTGGGAGACGTTCTTCGCCGACAACTATCTCGACACATGGGGCGCGGAGAGCTGGACCGGGTACTTCAACGCCGCGACGCTGCCAGAAACTCCACGCTTCCGGTTTGACACCGTCTCTCCGGCGGGCGTGATAGAAGGCGATTTCACCTTCTCGATTCTCGTTCGTGACTGGTATGCGGACGGGATACTGTCGCAGCAGGAGAAGCACGACAACCTGAACCTGAGCGCCACGGTTAGCGTGAACCCGGATCTCGGCGAGGGCTACTTCGCAGAGACGTGCGGGCACGGATCGGTCAGCTCGGGCAATTTCAACTTCGTCAACCCGCCGATGGACGACAACTTGCAGGTAGTCGGACAGCTCCAGACCTACACCTGCCCCAGCCCTGTGGAGGAGACAACCTGGGGCGCGGTGAAGGCGCTGTTCGATTAGGTGGGTAGCGCGACAAATACTAGACGACGAGAGTGTTCGAGCAACTGCCCGGGAGGGCAAGGCCAAAGGAGAGGACGATGCGCGCACTTCTGATAGTTTTCGCCGTTGCGGCTCTTGCGACTGCGGCCTACGGCCAGGATACGTTTGTTTGGTTCTACGGCGCAGGGACCGGGGACTTCATGGACAGCCCGCCCGTGTTCGGCGGCGCCATGGATCCCGGCGGCGACATTGTTGATGGTTCGTGGGCGATCACGGTCCCGGATGACGGCTGGCCCGTCGACCCGGTCGACAGATACACCTACGTTTGGAACACCTACTACGCGCCGAACTACACGCCCGGCAACCCGAGCTTCTGGAAGGGTTACTTCGACGTGGAGCACGGAGCGCCCGACATGAACGCCCTTACGATCATCGACGACACGAACGGCGGCACGATGTCCGGCATCTGCTCCGTTGAGATTCAGGTTCAGGACCTGAACAACAACGGCGTGCTTGATGAGGGCGAGTTCTGCAGCGGCAGCCTTTCCGGTCTCGTCATCATCATCCGGAACGGCGAGGGCGTCTACGACGGCATGTGCGGAACGGGCAACTACTTCGGCAGCTACGTGAAGGACTGCCCGGCGACGAGCGAGACCTGGAACTTCGGGATGTACCTCTGGCTCGAGGACTGCACCACGCCGGTCGAGGACGCGACCTGGGGCGCCATCAAGGCTCTGTATCAGTAGTTCGGATCCGCGAGCGCTAAGCGCGCGATATGCCTTGGACGAGTCCTCGTACTGCGGTGCGAGGACTCGTTAGGTGGACGAGGTCAGCGCGACGGCGCTCCTCTAACCGGAACGACGGCACAGATGATCTTTCGAAGCGGGAAGCGCGCGGGGCGCTCCGCAGCTTGGATGCTCGTTCCCGTGCTCCTTGCGGGCGCACTCAGCAGCACCGTGTCTGCGGCAGCGGCCCCGGCAGAGCTGCGAGCGCCTGCATCAACGACCATAGCGCTGACGAGCGCGGACTCCCACCAGACCGGCGCAGCCGACGTGCGCCGGCTTTTGTCGTACCTACCCCCACTGAGTGACGGCGCAAGCGGCGCCTCCAGAAGACTCGTGGCGCTCCCCGAGTGCGACTCCGCACGCGTCGAGTCCGTGATCCTCGCGGGCTACCCTCTGCCGGCGGGCCTGACCTCCAGTCTGGCTCGCGTCGACGACATCGTCCGGATCCGCGAGCAGACGGTGGCCGTGGTCACCATAGACTCCGGCGGCATCCGCTCCGAGCAAGCGCGGCTGGGTCTCTCCGGAAGCGTCGAGATCGTCGTCGTTCCCGAAGGAGCGCGCGGACCGACCTCGAGGAACACCGGCCCCTTCACAGGAGCCTGCGAGCGTGCGATTCTCAACTACGACGCGTCCGGCAGCGAGGCCCCGGTGTGGCTGCCACCCTCGTCCCCTTCGTCCGAGGGGGAACGTCGCGGCAACGTGACCTACTGCTTCTCGGTGGAGGACTGCGCTTCCGCCGGTATCGACCTGCTCCTGGTCGTTGCTGACGAGCTTCACTACTCGCCTGTTCTTCAGTCGTACGCCGGTCATCACGCGTCGTACCTGGGATTCAACATCGGCATCGTCGGCACGTCCGTTCTGGCGGAACTCAACGCTGAGGCTCTGCGTGGGTTCATCCGGGACGTGTACGAGACGCGCTCAGCCGCGCACTTCGGTGACGGGCATCTGGGCTTCGTTGTCCTCGTGGGCGACGCCTACGCCGACGACAACACCACGGTGATGATCCCCACGTACGATGGCTATGGCGGGACGGAGGTCGCGTCCGACCATTACTACGCGTGCGTCAGTGGAGACGACGATTTCGAGGACGTCATGATAGGTCGCCTCTCGGTCGGCAACGTGAGCGAGCTGGTCGCCGTCGTCGCCAAGTGCGTGAACTACGTGCCCCTTCCTGAAGGAGAACCGTGGTGCGAGAGAACGCTCCTCATCGCGGGGCTCTTCTACGCGGCCAGAGACAACTACGTGACGCTGTTCGACGAGTACGAGGAACTCATGCCGGACGGCTGGTCGGTCGACCGGATCTACAGACACGATTACGAGAGCAACCACAGCTGCTCGGTCGACGTCGTTGAGGCATTCAACGCGGGCCACCTGATAGTCAACTACGCGGGTGACGGATGGATCTCGGCCTGGCAGTACGTCCTCGACACGACCGACATCCCGCTCATGGACAACCGTGACCGTCTTCCCATCGTGTTGTCGATGGCGTGCATGACCGGATGGTACGACAACATCACGGAGCTCGACCAGACCGGCTCCTACGACTGCTTCGCCGAGCAGATAGTCAACACGTCAGGAAGGGGCGCCATCGCGTGCCTTGCGTCACCTCGCGCCAGCGACGGCGGCATGTTCCGGACACTGACCAAGAGTATCTACCGCGCCGCGTTCACTGAGAACTGCGTCTTCCTCGGCGAGACCATCGCCCTGGCGAAGCTACTGCATATCCAGGACGGCGAGAGCGTCGACTACGCGCGCCACTTCAACCTCTTCGGTGACCCGGCGCTCCTTTACAGGTGGTACGCCGGCCCGACCGACAAGCCTGAACTCCTCGTGAGACCGCATGAGATCGTGGCGACCCCCGAGTTTCCGGCCGTCGGTGACAACCTGACGCTCGAGATCACCGTGAGGAACACGAGCACATTGACGGCCACGGACGTGCTGCTTCGTGTGACCGACGTCTCTGCCGCGGGCTCCTATTCCCAGAACATCATCATCCCCTCGATCGGCGACTGGTCGTCCGAGGCCGTGACGGTGGTGATCCCCGCGCTCTCGCGCACGTGGCACATGCTCGACGTCACAGTCGA
>DAOWER010000256.1 GCA_030638405.1 Candidatus Eiseniibacteriota bacterium
CCTGGGCGTCAAGTCCGACGGGACGATCGTGGCCTGGGGGAGCAACGAGCACGGCCAGTGCGATGTCCCCTCGCCGAACGCCGACTTCGTCGCGGTTGCGGGGGGCGGGTTTCACAGCCTGGGCCTCAAGTCCGACGGGACGATCGTGGCCTGGGGGTGGAACACCCAGGGCCAGTGCGATGTCCCCGATCCGAACGCGGACTTCGTCGCTGTCGCGGGGGGCGGGCTTCACAGCCTGGGCTGCAGGTCCGATGGGACGATTGTGGCCTGGGGGTCCAACGGCCAAGGTCAGTGCGATGTCCCCGATCCGAACGCGGACTTCGTGGCGGTAGCGGCGGGCTATCTTCACAGCTTGGGCCTCAAGTCCGACGGGACGATCGTGGCCTGGGGGCGAAACGCCGATGGTCAGTGCGATGTCCCTGCGGAGAACGCCAACTTCGTGGCGGTCGCGGGGGGCGACTATCACAGCTTGGGCGTCAAGTCCGACGGGACGATCTTGGCCTGGGGGCGGAACGACCTGGCCCAGTGCGATGTCCCCGCTCCGAACACGGACTTCGTTGCGGCCGCGGGGGGCGCGTCTCACAGCCTGGGTCTCAAGGGTCTCGAAACGCCCGTTGAGACTGTTTTCTATGCCACGCTCGTACCCGAGGATGACGCCGTGTTGCTCAGGTGGATACTCCCCGGGTGCTCCGGTGGTGACCGTCTCATGATCTACCGGGCCCTCTCAGCGGAGGGTCCGTACGGCTGTATTACGCCGGAGCCGCTGCCGGATGCCACGCAGGGCAGCTATGCCGATGAGACTGCGTGGCCCGGTGGGACGTTCTGGTACGAACTGCGCGCACTACTGCCTTCCGGGGAAGAGGTGCTCGCGACTGACATACGCGCTTCAGTTGTCGTGCCCGGAACGCTGGGGTCCGAGATCCGGTACGTGATACCCAATCCTGCCACGGCGCATGCGAGCGTTGGCTACACGCTTCCCGAGCGCTGGCGATCTGCCCGGCTTTCGGTGCATGACGTGTCCGGTCGGCTCGTCCGGCGGCTGGACCCCGCGGCGGGAGATCGTGGTCTTGTCGCAGTCGATTGGGACGGCACAGCCGGTTCCGGGGAACCCGCGGCCTCTGGGGTGTACTTCGTTCGGCTCGAGGTTGACGGTGCAGTGGCGACGCGGAGGATGGTGTTGTTGCGCTGAGGCAAGTGGCTCGTCCGGGATGGGGTCGTCGTCTGCGGTGGCGCTGGTGGCCGGCGAGCGTGTTCGCCCTTCCTCAGGGTCTTCTGATTCCACAGGAGGAGATGCCGGACGTGAGACAGAAGAAGCCCACGGTAGAGGAAGTCCGGGCCGCCCACGGGAAGCGTCTTCCCGACATACTCGCACCAGGTCTGAAGGTGCTTTTCTGCGGCATCAACCCGGGGCTGTACTCTGCCGCCGTGGGCTACCATTTCGCTCGGCCCGGGAATCGCTTCTGGGCAGCGCTGCACGCGTCGGGATTCACGGAGAGCCTGCTCGAGCCGCACGAGCAGAATGAAATGCTCCGATACGGGTGCGGCCTGACGAACCTCGTAGCGCGCGCGACGTCTGTTGCGGCCGCGCTGTCCACCGAGGAGCTGCGTCACGGCCGCGGGCTGCTGCAGCGGAAGGTCCGGCGCTACGGTCCGGCCTGGGTGGCGGTCCTGGGGAAGGGAGCCTACCGGAAGGCGTTCCGGCGCCCGAATGCTGAGTTCGGTCCGCAGGAGGAGGAGTTGGCCGGGGCTCGGTTGTGGCTTCTTCCCAATCCGAGTGGCCTGAATGCGCACTACCAGCCGCCGTCACTGGCGGAGCTCTTCCGGGAGCTCTGCGAGGTTGCTCGGAGCTAGGGGAGGCAGCCCGACCAGTGTTTGCAGTCGACGAGCCATGCCATTGTGCGGCAAGGACGAAGGAGGCGCTTCGGAGATGGATGGAAGGACGTTGCTCGCCTACGTCAGCGCAGGCGGTGCGACTGAGCGCTACGCGCACATCATTGCCGACACACTGCGGTCACGCGGACACGCGGTGGACGTGATCGATATGAAGCGCGACAGGATCCCCGATCTGTCGTCGTACGGGAGCGTGGTTGTCGGCACCGGGGTCCGAATGGGCATGGTGTACCGGAAGGGCAAACAGTTCCTTCGGCGGAAGGATCTGGAAGGGAAGCGGCTGGCCATCTTCCTTTCCAGCGGCATAGCGATCAAGAGTGCTGAGAGATCGAAGGCGAAGTTCCTCGAGCCACTCGTGAAGAAGTACGGCCTGGACCCTGTGATGTGCGATGCGTTTCCAGGGAAGATGCCGGGGTCCGGAGGCAAGCTCGAGGACACGACCGACCCGGAGATCGCAGGGCTGTGGGCCGGGGAACTCGCCTCGAAGCTGAGCGAACCAGCTTGACGCGGCGACACGAGAGGAAGGGATTGTCATGGCACTGCTGATGGGACTGGGAGTCCTCTGTGTTGTGTGGGCGGTCGTCGCCGCGATACTCATTGCGGCGGATCTGCACAAGAGAGGTATCGCAGTGAGCGTGGTTTGGCTGAGGGTGATGATTCTCAAGTACCTGCATGAGTATTCCAAGATCACGCGGGAGGAGACGGGACGCGTGGGTCCGCTCTTCTACCACTATGTAGTCCCCTTGAACGTGGCGCTCGTCATTGTGATCGTCCTGGCGATCCGGTCTTGGGCGTGAGCCCGGTAAGACGATGATCAACCCGCGCGTGCGCAAGTGGCTGCTTCTGTCTGCTGGTATCCTGGCGGTCGGGCTCGGTGTTGTTGGAGCTTTCGTGCCGCTCCTGCCTACTACCCCTTTTCTGTTGCTGGCGGCTGCGTGTTTCGCTCGCAGCTCAGACAGGCACTATGAGTGGCTCTTGAATCATCGATGGATGGGCGCCTACGTCAGAAACTACCGGGAACACAAGGCGACCACCAGGAGGATCAAGGTAGTCACCATGGCGCTGCTCTGGGGGAGCATCGGCTACGCGGCCATCGCGGTCGCCGACGGCTGGGTGGTCCGGGCGCTCCTGCTGTCTGTCGCAGCCGGTGTGACGATACACGTTTTGAGTCTCCGGGTAGTCACGGGCGACGTGAATCCAGAGGGGGCAGCCAAGAGCCCCGCCGTGCGAGACGCACGGGGAAGGTGAGGGAATAGGTCAGATCTTCAGCGGTATGTTCATTGATGACGATTCCCTGCGCTGCGATCTCGAACTCTCTGAGGATGCGCAGTTCGTCAGGCGATTTGTCCACCTGACTTGCCCGCGTCGTAGAAGGGGCGTTGAGGAGATGCTGACATGGACATAGCCCTCGTGTTGATGTTGCTAGCGGTTGCCTGCGCTCTGACCTCGGTGGGCTTCGGTATCCGAATCGCGAATGATCTTCGGGCCCGTGGCCTTCAGGCGAATCCGCTGATGGTGCGCTGGATGATCTTCAGGTACCTGAGTGTGTACAAGCGCGTGACGCTGGAGGAGACGGGCAAGGTAGGTCCGCTCTACCAGTACTGCTCGATCGCATCGTCCCTTGCGGCGGTCTTTGCCGTCGCGGGAATTCTGACGAAGGTCCTCTAGGTTGGAGGCACATTGAAGAGGCTGATAGGGGCGAGAGCGGCGGCCAATGTTCTCCTGGGCGGGCTGGGCGCGCTGGCCGGACTCCACGTGTTTGTGATGTTGAGGATTCTCCCGGCGAGTGTCGTGTGGGGCGGGCGGTCCAACGATTCACCCGGGAACCTGATGGCACTTGAGATGGTCAGTCTGATTGTCACCCTGCTGTTCGGGTTGATCGTGGCCGCCAAGATCGGCTACGTGGTCGTGCCCAAACTCAGGAAGATCATCAGCGTCAGTACTTGGGTGGTGTTCGGGTACTTCGCTTTCAACACTCTCACCTCGTGTATTGGAGTCTCGGCAGGGGCAAGAGACGGACTGAGACGGTTGCGTAGCAGCCGGGCGGCTGCAGGCGCCCGGCTGAATGACAGCTGAGGAGAAGATGGGAGCGGAGGAACTCCAAACACGAGCAGCGTGCGTGTCGGACGCCCGTGACATGCACGAACTCCACGCGCGAGCCGTGGATGCCTTCTGCAGAGGGCACTACAGCGACGACCAGGTCAAGGCACTCCTGACAGGCAGAACGGCTGAGGGTTACCTGCCGGCCATCGAACGTGACGAGATGTTCGTGATGGAGTCCAACGGGCGCATGGTCGGTTTCGGACACGCGAGCCGGGGCGAGGTGCAGGCGCTCTTCGTCGACCCTGACTGGGCCGGTCGAGGTGTCGGAAGCGCGCTGCTGGAACACGCGCTCCGACTGGCCGCGCGGGATCACGAGGGACCCATCCAGCTCAAGTCCACTCTGAACGCGGTCGGCTTCTACAGGACCCACGGCTTTGTGGAGATAGAACCCACGGAACTCAAGAAGCACGGCGTGACGCTGCCGTTCGTGCTCATGGAGCAGACGCGGCCGGTGGCCGTGGCCGCCTACGAGTCGATGGCGGAGGCGTACGCGGCGGCCATCGAGGAGAACCCCCGCAGCATCTACTACGAGCGTCCGGCCCTTGTGGACCTGCTGCCCGATGTGTCAGGTCGGCGAGTCTTGGACGCGGGGTGCGGCCCGGGTGCGATGGTGGAGTGGTTTCTCGGTCAGGGAGCGGACGTTGTAGGGGTCGACGCGAGTGCGAACATGCTCAAGCTCGCAGAGCAGCGTGTTGGCGATGCAGCCGTCCTGCACCTGGCCGACCTCGAGCAGCCGATGCCCTTCCTGGCGGACTCGTCGTTCGACGTGGTCCTGAGTTCCGGGACACTGGGCTACGTTCGCGACTGGCTGGCGCTGTTCCAGGAGTTCTCTCGAGTGCTGAGGCCGGGGGGATGCGCGGTGTTCTCCGTCGGTCATCCGTGCTCGGAGTACACGCTCAACGAGACGGACGACTACTTCTCGACCGAGCTGCGTGACTACACGTGGCGCGGTCTTGGCGACCCCATCGTCGTGCCATGCTATCGGCGACCGCTCGAGCACATGATCGACCCGATGGTCCGTGCCGGCTTCTCCATCGAGCAGATGGTTGAGGCCGTGCCTACCAAGGAGTTCGCGGAGGTCAACCCGGATGAGTACGCACAGCTCATGAGGCGGCCTCGTGTGCTGTGCGTTCGGGCACGAAAGCAGGCGGATGCCACGTAGCCGGCGAGAGAAACGTAGCCGGGGGATGGCACTTACCCGGAGCATAAGGAGTCTGCTATGAGAGTGGTGACAGGTCTGGTGCTCATCGGTCTTCTCGTTCTCTCCGCCTGCTCGACCGGCACGTCCGAGCAGGCGAATCCCCCGCCCATCGATCCCGCACTTCAGTCGATGCTGGCCGCATGGCTCGAGATGGAAGGAGAGGCGCCCGAGGACTACGTGGTCGGTCTCTTCTCAGACCACGATGTGGTCTTCTTGGGCGAGCAGCATCGGGTGATGCAGGATGCCCTTCTCGTGCAGTCTCTGATAGAACCGCTCTACGAGGCTGGCGTGCGCGTCCTGGCCACGGAGTTCGGCCGCAGGGAGGAGCAGGCGAAGATCGACTCACTGCTCGGTGCGCCGGAATGGGACGAGGGTCTGGCCCGCGAGATCGCCTTCCGGCAGTCCGTCTTCTGGGGCTATCGTGAGTACGTCGACATCTACCGGTCCGCATGGGCGATGAACCAGGGACTCCCTGAAGGAGCTCCACAGTTCAGGATCCTCGGTATGAACGATTCCCCCGACTGGAGTTACGTGAAGAGCGAGGCGGACCGGAACGACGGGGCCATCATGCGACAAGTGTGGGGTGGCACGAGCGAGGAGGATTGGGCGGACGTGATCCTGGCCGCAGTGGACTCGGGCGAGAAGGTGTTGGTGTACTCCGGCATCCATCACGCGTTCACCGAGTACCGTCAGCCCGTAGTGAGAGACGGGGAGTTCAGGCGCTTCGACTCGAGTCTCCGTTGCGGGAACCACGTCTTCGCCGCGCTGGGCAAACGCGCGGTGACCGTCTTCTTGCACGCTCCGTGGAACGGGCAGCAAGGGTATGGTTCGCGCATGCGTCATCCGGCGGGCGGCGTGATCGATGCCCTCATGCTCGCTGAAGGACCGCGCCCCGTGGGGTTCGATCTCGATGCAGGTCCGTTCGGTGAGATTCGCGTCGGGGATGCCGTCTACCGACACGGGTACGAGGATTTCAAACTGGCGGATTTCTGCGATGGTTGGATCTACACGAAGCCAATCTCGGAGTGTGTGGGTGTCACACCCATTCCCGGCTGGGTGAACGAGAGCAATCTGGAGTTCGCACGGGCGCAGAGCCCGAACCCCGGCTTCCGCCAGGCTTCGGTTGAGGAGTTCAACGAGGGAATCGCGCAGGACGCCGGGATCCATCGCCGCTGGGGACACCTGCGGTAGGCGCGGTCCATCAGGGGACCCCCCAGCCTGATCGGGACGTTGATATGGACTCCTCCAGACGCAGAGTATACGTGACGGATCTCGATGGCACGCTCCTCGGGGAGGATGCGCGCCTGTCCGACAGGACACGGTCCGGCCTGGTCACGCTTCTCGAAAGCGGGCTCATGCTGACGGTCGCGAGCGCCAGGAGCGTTGTGGCCATGCAGTCGATACTCGCGGGCCTCCGACTGCCTTTTCCGGTCATCGAGTTCAACGGGGCGTTCATCTCGGATCTGGGGACGGGGCGACATCTGGTAACAAGTGCGCTGGATGCAGAGCTTGCGGTGGCGGCATACGAGCTCATTCACGCGGCGGGCTGCGTGCCCTTCGTGTCTTCCTTCGATGGAGAGTTCGACCGCCTCCACTACTCGGAGATCAGCAATCCGGGCATGAAGTGGTATCTGGACGACCGTCTCTCGAACAACGACAGGCGACTGAGCAAGACCGCTGATCTCTCGTCGAGCCTCTCCGGGCAGGTGGTGTGTCTGACCGTGATCGACCGGCCCGAAGTAGTGGAAGAGCTGCGTGCGGTGCTGGTCGAGCGGTTTGACGGCAGGCTCTCTGTAAGAAGGTTCGGCAACGAGTATTTCGGCGGCTGGGATTGGCTCACCGTTCACGACGTCCGAGCCACGAAGGACCGGGCGCTCACCACGCTGCTGGAGTTCTGCGATCTGGATGGCGCCGAGGTTGTCGCGTTCGGTGACAGTGACAACGACATCCCCCTGTTCCGATCCGCCGACAGAGGAATCGCCGTGGCCAACGCGTCCGCCGAGCTCAAGTCGCTGGCGGCCGAAGTGATCGGTCCCAGCAGCGAAGACAGCGTCGTCGGGTTCCTGGAGCGCGAGTGGCGATTGCAAAGCAGCCTGCTCTAGTGTAATGTAGGCGGTTCATGGAAACCTTGCTATGCAAGTCGCGTCAGAAGAGGTCCTTGTAGTCAACCGCCCCACAGAAGGAGGGCACATGTTGCGCATCTCAAGGGTTGTCGCCGTCGCGCTGTTGGTCCTGGGCCTTGGCCTGGGCTGTGCGTCGACCCATTTCGTCTCAACGTGGACCGATCCGTCCCTAGAGGGTCCCGTCAGCCTGACCGGCAAGAAGGTAGCCACGTTCCTGCTCAGCGACGAAGAAAGTACGCGGCGCATGGTGGAGGAGATCCTCGCCGGCGAGGTCACGTCGCATGGGGCCGAGGGGGTTCCGGGCTTCACGTTGATGTCCTCCGACGAGGCCCTGGACCAGGATTGGGTCAAAGAGCAGCTGAGGGCGGAGGGCATCGAAGGCGCCGTGATCATGCGCCTGATCGGCCGGGAGACGGAGACTCGCTTCGTGCCGGGAACGACCTCGTACGCTCCCGCCCACTACTCTTCGATGTGGGGCTACTGGGGGCCGAGCTGGACCGTAGTGCATGAGCCCGGGTATCTGGAGACTGACGTTATCGTCTCAGTTGAGACACTGGTCTACTCGGTGACCCAGGACAAGCTGCTGTGGGCCGGCGTCAGTGAGACGATGAACCCCAGCCACGTGCAGACCATGGTTATCGAGCTGTCCGCCGTCGCCGCGGACGAGATGCAGAGATCGGGCCTGCTGGAGTAGCAGCCGCAGGAGAGAGATGATGCCGAGCGATCGCGCCGCGGGCGATGGGGCGGCTGAACTCCATGGTGGATGGATGGAGCACGGGGAGCTTCATAGATGAAGTGGTTCGGTGGCCTTCTCATTGCCCTGTTTCTCGCAACGTCGTTTGCGCATGCATCGCAGGTGGGTGAGGCGGGCAACGCGTTTCTGGGTGGTCCAACGTCTATCGGGAAGGAACTCCTGGAAGCAAGCGAAGACGATAGTGTGAATGCGTTTGGTCTTGGCGAGTTCAGGGCGCGTCTGATCGACCAGCAGGGACTTGCCGTA
>DAOWER010000199.1 GCA_030638405.1 Candidatus Eiseniibacteriota bacterium
CCGATCACGCCCGGGCAATCAGCCACCGTGTCATTGATCATGAACGACACACCCGCCATACCCATGTCCAGGTCGCCGAAGCAAACGTATGCCAGTACCGACGTGTACGGCGTAGGCATGACCGAGTGCACCCTGTTCGGCGGGTCGAAATCAATGTAGCCGACAGCGTCCGGGTTGCCACCAGCCAAGGCTGGCACTGCAACCGCCATGATCAAGATCATAGCCAAGAAAGCTCGCATTCTCACAACTCCTTGCTCTCGAGTGATGTCTCGCATGATGTCTCGTCAACACTCGCCATCAGAAACGGTAGTGCTGTGCTAAGGCATCACCCCTCTCACTTACTGCATTGATCACGCGCTCTATCTCAAGTTTGAGTCGGGAAATAGAACGAAAGCCTCAATGCGTGCGCATCAAACTCATCACGACACCCGTGCAATCCTCAAGTACCGCTAGTGACCGAAGTGACTAGCGAAGCTCACGAAATCAACCGGGTTGACAATGCCATTCCAGTCGAAATCGCTTTCCTCGTTCGTCCCGCCAAAGTCGCCGGCAAACCCAACGAAGTCGACCGGATCGACATCACCGTCGTCGTCGTAGTCGTAGGTGTTGCACCACAGCAGATCGCTGTCGGTCAGGACGACCGTGTAGATCTGAACGGTGATGGTGAGAGAGCCATACAGCACGGTGCCGCTGCTGTTAGCCTCAAACCTGATGTTGCCGCTCACATCCGTTTCAGCGTCGACGGCGTCGATCGAGACGTTGCCGCTCCCGCTACCAGTGACCGTGAAGAAGAAGTTGCCCGACGGTATCCCCTGGATCGGGGACAGGTCGGTGCGAAGCGCGGTCACAGTGATGTACTGGTACGGGTTCCCATCACCGAGTGGGCAGGTCGTGAGACCCTTACCGCCCGCGGTCATGGTCACGTACGACGCGTCCGCGTCGGGAATACCCGCTCCGGCAACAGCCGCCATGGAAAGGATCAGGCAACCGGCCAGAACGCCCGCCAGTGTTCTTGACATTTCCTTACCTCCTTCGTACCACCAAACGCGCTGGGATTGCACGCACTTCAGGGTCTATCGGTGACAGACCCACGAATAAACTTCCGAGGCGTCATCCACCTCCTTTCGAGATAGTCCTGCCCACGGTTGATAACGTCAGTTACCACCTCAACACTAGACACAATATTAGCACAGCTTGGACTTCTTTGCAAGCACATTCTGGAGCGTCTGTGTGCACCCTCTGCCGTCCGAGCAGGCTCCGAAACCCTGGAAATCCAGCTCTGAACGGCGCTCGCGCCCGGCCTGAGGGAACTTAGCCGTGTGGCCAGACGAGCCTCCGGCCGGATGCCGGGCAGCGCCCGATCCCCCTCACATGCAAGAACTACGCCCCGGGGAACGGTCGCTGGAGCAAACCGGGCCCACCCGAGGGGCGGGCCCAATCTCTCATCCGGTGCACTCATTATACCACACTGTGCGCGCAGACGCAAGACCCCGTTCCCCAAGGGTCGAACCGGATGTGCCCAAACGAACCCACGTAACTATGGACACCACTTGCCTCCGGTTCGTGTACAGGAGATTGGTGCCTTCGACAGGAGGCAGCCGGTGCTGATGAGAAGGCGGACAGGCCGCCCAACCTGTGCAACCTGCGTCGCCCCGGGCGCTGCGTGACACGGGCCCGCTCTCCCGAGCGGACCCGTGTCATCCAACCTGCTTCGATCGCACACGGCACAGAACTGGCTGCCTTCGATCGACGTCCCTCTACTTGTCTACCTGTACAGCGCCTTGATGGCGCCCCATGTCTGCGCCTCGACCGGCGTGCTCGCGTCGCACTCGGCGTCACCGGGCAGTGCGGCCTTGTTAACCCCACCATGGGTCCATATGCAGTAGAAGTCAACACCCGCGGGGTCGTCGCAGTCCAGGATCCAGCGAGGATACTCGGGGTGGTCGAGGATCATGACGTCACACTCGCCGCCCAGGTAGAACAGCGAGATCGACGCGAAGATCACCGGGTCAATGTACTCCCGGCCCGCGTCGCCATCGACGT
This sequence comes from Candidatus Eiseniibacteriota bacterium, assembly GCA_030638405.1. Classification (GTDB taxonomy): domain Bacteria; phylum Joyebacterota; class Joyebacteria; order Joyebacterales; family Joyebacteraceae; genus JALGZG01. Next base: position 2,044 of record DAOWER010000199.1, read on the forward strand.
TCATGCAGTCGGTCGATGCAAGCGTGATGCCCGTCAGGTAGTTGCCGATCGCCAGGTCGCCGGGAAGGAGGTTCGTGAAGCCCGGATCAGGGGCGAACACGCCCGGGCAGTCAACACCCACGTCGGTGATCATGAACGAGATACCCTGCATGCCCATTCCGAGGTCAGTCGCTCCCAGATAGGCGGTGACCGCTGTGTACGCAGCAGGGTACACGGTGTTCACGACGCTCGCGTTGTCGGGCGTCGGCGTGGTGAACGTGATGAAGAGCTTCGCCTCGGGGTTCCCGGCGGCCAGCGCGGACGCCGGTACGAGGAGAACCATCACAGCGACAGCTATCAGAACGTACTTCATCCTCTGTCTCCCTTCTCCAGTTGCTCCGTGATCCACTGCTCCAGGTCGCTCATCGGTACCAGTGTTGTCAGTTGGGCCTCTCTTCCTCACCTCCTTGGCGCACCCCGCTTCGGCGCCGAAGTCCTCGAGTTCCATGTCCGGTCGATCTTACTGGTTGTGGTGGGCGAAACAGGGCTCGAACCTGTGACCCCCTGCGTGTAAGGCAGGTGCTCTAACCAGCTGAGCTATTCGCCCGTGTCTCGCCGGTGTCCCGCGAGGGCCGTTCGCGTCTCTTCACCCCCACCATGATCCCAACAGGGATGACGACGCAGTAGCCCGCGACCAGGAGGATGGGAGCCAGCGTTATCGACCCGGCGGCCAGAGACACGAAACCGAATGCGATGAGCGCCAGACCACACGCTATGACGATCAGATTCTTGACTCCCGACACGGTCCCTCACAGGCCAAGGAAGCCCGCGGCCTCGGCGTTTTCCGTATTCCAGCCGCCGATGCCTGCCCGAGGCTGGACGCTATCACCCGCCCCCGGCAGTGTCAAGCGGAAACTCCACGTCCGCAGGCTGTTCCTGAACACGCGTCGTCCTGTTCCGCGCCTTGATGTGCTCGTCGAAGGTCCGGCTGAAGGTGTGGGTTCCATCGCCGTTCGAGACAAAGAAAAAGTCTTGAGTGCCGCGGAGCGGATTGAGGACAGCGTCGATCGAGGCGACGCCCGGGCTGCAGATGGGGCCTGGGGGCAGTCCGGACTTCCTGTAGGTGTTGTACGGCGAATCGACATCAAGGTCGCCGTAGTAGAGCTTCCGGCGGTAGTTGCCGAGCGCGTATCTCACGGTCGGGTCGGCCTCGAGCCGCCATCCGTGCTCCAGCCGGTTGTGGTACACGGCGGCGATCCGGGGACGCTCCCGATCGATCATGGCCTCCGATTCTACAATGGACGCCAGCGTCAGAACCTCGAGCACGCTCATGCCGATGCTGTCGGCGCGCGCCCTTCTGCGATGGTCGAAGACGCGCCTGCTCTCGCCCACCAGCATCACGATGGCCTCGCGCGCCGTCGTGCCGATCCGGAACCTGTAGGTGTCGGGGTGGAGGAAGCCCTCGAGCGACGGAGCGGACACTCCGAGCTCTGCCATGAGCTCCGGGTCGTGGACGAGGTCCATGAACTCGGCGGGGTCGATGTCGAGCGTGCCCTCGAGGAGCGCGGCGATCTGCGACGCGCGGTACCCCTCCGGGATTGTCAGGTGCCTTCCGACCACCGCGCCATACTTGAGCGCCAGAAGCACCTCGAGCTCCGAGTATTCCAGACCGAACTCGTAGGTCCCGGCCTGCAGGCTCTGCGTCTGCCCCAGAATGCGCGCCGCCAGGACGAACTTGCCGGGGTCGCGTACGAGCCCTATCTCCTCGAGAATTCCGGCGATGCGTTTGACGCTCGCACCCTCGGGGATCTCGACCAGTATGCGCTCGTCCAGCTCGCGCACCGCCAGGAACCAGAAGGCCTGCGTCAGCACAGCGAACGCCAGAAGCGCAATGACCGACACCAGCACGAGATCACGCACGAACCACTTGGCACGTATGCGGCTCCACAGCGACCTGTCCCGCAGCTCTCGCGGAGTTGCCTCAACGAATTTGCCTCTCATGCTACCGACCCATCCCCTGTCCCAGGAAATCCAGATAGCCCTGGAGTATCACCGATGCCGCCAGCTCGTCGACCCTCCCCTTCCGGTTCCGGGCCGTCTCGCCTCTCTCCCGCATGATGCGCTCTGCCTCCGCGCTCGACAACCGCTCATCGTGAAGAACGACGCGGGCACGCGTCGCGTCCTCGATGGCGACGGCAAGTTCCTTGGACCTCACCGCCCTGGCGCCGATCGTGCCGTCCATCCGCACCGGATACCCCACGACCACGACGCGGACGCCCAGTTCATCACAGAGTCCGGCGATCGCGGCGGCGACTCCCCGGTCGTCGAGGCCCGTCAGCGTATCCAACGGCCGCGCGAGCAGCCTGCCCTCATCACTGACCGCCACGCCCACTCTCACCTCGCCGGGATCGATCCCCAGCACGCGTCCGGTCTCGCCGTCCGCGTACCTCACGGCCGACAGGACCGCGGCGAAGTCCGGCGGCATCGGTGAGGACACCCTGACCTCACCCTTCCCCGACGGATGCGGGAAGCGCAACTCCCGCGCGTGCAGCGCCTGCCTCGACGCAAGCCCGTTGACCCTCTTCGCCTGACGCCTGTAGTGCGGTGGAACGTCACCATATGCGCTCTTGTCTCCGCCGTAGTCGCCGTCTCCGATGACGGACCTGCGGAGGTGACTCATGTGCACTCGTATCTGGTGAGTGCGTCCCGTCTCGGGCCGGAGTTCCAGGAGGCTGGCGAACGGGAATCCCTCCCTGACGCGCCAGGGTGTGACCGCCGGCCGCCCACCCGCGACGACCGCCATCCGTTTCCTGTCGTTCACCCTCCGCCCGACGGGCTCGTCGACGACACCCTCCTCCTCACGGAAGGTACCCCACACGAGCGCCAGATAGACCTTCTTGACCAGCCGCGCCTGGAACGCCTCGCTCATTGCCCTGTGCGCGACGTCGTTCTTGGCCACGACGATGAGGCCGGTGGTGTCCCGGTCCAGCCGGTGAACGATGCCCGGCCTCAGATGCCCACCGACGGCCGACAGCCCGCCTCCCCGGCCCAGAAGCGCGTTCACCAGGGTGCCCGTCATCGAGCCCGGCGCCGGGTGAACGACCATGCCCGCGGGTTTGTCAATCACAACAATGTCGTCGTCCTCGTAGACGACGTCGAGCGGGATGTTCTCCGGCGCGGCGGCGGGTGTTCGCGGCTCCTTCACGTCGGCTTCGATGACGTCGCCCGGGGTAACCTTCGTCGACGGCTTGACCGGCTCGCCGTTCAGCGTCACCAGACCCTCGACGATGATCTCTTTGGCTCGTGTCCGGGAGAGCTCGGGGGCGTGTGCGCCCAGGTAGTGATCCAGCCGATCCGGAGGATCGTCCTCGGCCACGATCAGGGCGATGTGCCTGCTCATTGACCGTCTCCCACGTCGGATTCGGGTTCTCGGCCATCGCACGCGCCGCCGAAGAAGACGAGGCTGACAGCCAGGAGGGTCACGCCGATGGTGATCGCGCTGTCGGCGACGTTGAAAGCCGGCCACCTGTAGCCGCTGCCACCGATGTCTATGAAGTCGATGACCGCTCCGAGGCGGATGCGGTCGATCAGGTTCCCCACCGCCCCGCCCA
>DAOWER010000301.1 GCA_030638405.1 Candidatus Eiseniibacteriota bacterium
GAAGTGGAAGAGGGGATGGTATCTGGCCATCTCAACATCGATGGACTAAAGGTGCGTCGGCTTGATTAGCGGCACTAGTTGCCGCTGGGCGCCTCCGGAAGAGAGCGAGTCGATGAGATACAGGACTCTCAGGCGTGGCAATTGTCGCTCCCCCTCACATTGCTGATGACGTACATGTGCTTGCCCGTCGGTGTCGGGTCAATGCGGTCTGCCAGGACGAAGCTGATCTCGCAGTCGCCTACCATCTGCTGAATCCGCGCGCGGATCTCATTCTCGCGCGCCAGCGCTCTCTCGCCTGCCCCTTCGGACGGGACGATGACCACGGTGATACGATCGAGGGCCTCCTGCACCACCTGGAACTTCCCAATCGAACCGTCATTGTACTCCACGCCGATGACGTGAATGAAGAACTCGGGAAGGACAACCCCACCGTCTCTTCTGCGGACGCACGACTCGGACCGTCCCACCACGCGAGCCAGGAGCGGATAGGCACGCCCGCAGCTGCACCGGTCCGCGCCGCGCACTGCCCTGTCGCCGATGCGATACCGGATCAGAGGCATTGTGTAGTTGTGTAGATTCGTAACCAAGATCTCCCCCTCCTCCCCTTCCCCCACCGCCCGCCCATCCTCATCCACGACCTCGAGCACCGTCGTCTCCCCGAAGATGTGAAGACCCTCATGCCTGTCACACTCGGCCGCGACGTTGCCGACCTCCCTGGTCCCGTACCGGTCGAAGACCTCCGTGCCGAAAGCACGCTCGATACTCTCCCGCATGCGCGGCAGCAGAGTCCCCGCACTGCTGACAATGGCGCCGGGCGCGTTCATCGGGAGATCGAAGCGTTCCACACGGACGGCCAACTCGTACAGGGCATCCGCGTACCCCTCAAGGCATGTCGGCCGAGTGCGAGCGATGGTCTCCGCATATCGGCGCATGGTCCGCTCCGACATGTCGAAGGCATCCAGAGTGATCCTGTTGAACAGCCAGTCCGCCACGCGCCTGCGTCGGGCGACGCTTCCGCTTCCCAGATCGCGCGGAGCACCCCACAGTTTGATGTGGCTCGCTCCATGCGGAACGCCGCCCCACTCGTAGAAGAGCATCGTCGTCGCAAGAGCGCACGTCTGGTAGACACGGTCCTGGAGGAACCGCACGGGTTCGCCGGTTGAGCCGCCCGTTAGATTCCAGTAGCTCCCGCGGTCCATCTCGCACGTGAGCGAGTCCGCATGGAGGATCAGATCCCGCTTCTCAAGAACGGGGAAAACGGCGAGGCTGGCGTCGGGTGCGGACGCGGCCCCGTCGGGCGTGAGGCCCGGCACCCGCTCTGCGTAGTAGGGCACTCGCGCGAGCGCATGACCGAGGAGGGCACCCAATGCGCGCATCTGCCGGGCCTCGAGAGCGGGAGCACCATCCCACTGACACTCCCGCCACTCCGACAGCCGGTCGAGGACCGGATAGCGCTTGACGACCTTCCAGAGGAGAGGATCCGAGACGCGGGAAGCGAGGATTTGGCGCAGGCCCATCATCGCACGCTCCCGGTCGAGGCAGAGAGGCCGCCCACGCGGGTCCGCTCGAGCCACCCGGCACTCATAATGAGAAGCATGGTAGAGAGTTTGGCGGCATACGAGACCACAGCCATGTCAAGAAGCAAGAGGGTGGGTACAGCGATCACGATGAATCGCCACACGAAGTCATCAGTTCGCCGCTGGCGCGCGGCCGCTCCCAGAATGGAAAGGTGGAAGCCGTAGTAGAGCACCACGCCCACAAGACCCAGTGCGACCCCCAGCTCGACCATGTTGTTGTGCGCGTAGGTTCCTTCGTCGGAGAGCCATCGGAAGGTGTCCAGTCCCCTTCCGAAGACGGGAGCCTCCGCAATGAGATTCAGTCCTTTCTTGATGAACCTGGCCCGCTCAACGGTACTCTGATTGACGCCGACGGACATCCCGATGGTCGCTATCTCGAGCCTGTAGAGCGCATGCTCCCAGACGAACCTCAGCGGCTCCACGAAGGCTACCAGTGCGGCTCCGAGACTCGCGGCGACACCCACGAACGTGGCCGCACGAACCCGGCTGGCAGTGAGAGCCGCGCCCAGACCGCACACGAACAGCAACCCCAGCAGGCCCTTCAACGACGAGGAGGCCACTACCCCGACCAGCAGAATGAGGGCCGCGACGTACGAACCGATACTCGCGGCCACGTGTCGTCTTCTCGCGGCGACGGAGATGAAGACCGCCAATCCTATCACGCAGAACATCCCGAGCGTGTTGGGGCTCGCGTAAGGACCCGACAGCCTCTCGACAACGGTCGGATCCTCAGTGGCCATGGCCTGGACGGCCGCGATCACGACACACGCGAAGACCGTGTTCAGGATCCACCTTGAGAGACCGAGGTTCTTCGCCGCGTCGTAGAACACGAGACCAACGATCTGTATCTCGACCAGAGTAATCGCGCGATCAACACTCAAGCGCCCCCTGGTGGTCCACAGCAACGAGAGGATCGCCCACACGACGAAGGCCCATCGCCAGAGGATCTTGCCCGATGTCAGGTAATCGAGAAGCGCCCCCACGAGCTCCTCGCCTCGAGCCAGCAGATAGACGGCAAGGCTCACACCGATGAGCGCGTAGAAGGCGAGCTGCGTCTCGGTAACGTACCCCAAGAGAACGACACTCGCCACCACTCCGGTGAGAGAACCTTTCAGCGCCACCTTGAGAGACCAGGGTAGCGACTCGAACTCGTGCTGCACGGCCGTCGGTTTCAGCCACGCATCCGCCAGAGCGGCGCATCGACGCCCCAGGAAGGGTTCCAATCGCGCGAGCACGCGGCGTTTCACGTCGTCCTCCGTTCAAGCATCTCCAGCAGAACTTGCACCCTCACGCCGCGCGTGATCTGCGCATCGAACTCCTCACGAGGTCCAGGAGAAACGACGCGTCACCCCGCCTCGGCAGCCACGTCTCAGTGAACCCCATGCCGCTGGCCCGTCTGAACGCGACCGCGAGCACGAGCGTGCTCACCACGTACCCCGTCGTCATCGCCCACGCTGCGCCGGGCAGACCCATCACGGGAAGAAGAAGCAGAAGCACTCCCAGATTCACAACGGTGGCGAGCCCGACGGCCCAAGAGCACACGGCCGGCCTGTCCACGCCCATGAAGTAGGGCATCAGAACCTTCGACCCTGATCGCAGGAAGACGCCCAGCGCTATGATCCCGATGAGCGGCACAGCCGGGAGGAAACTTCGTGAGAACAGCGCGACGACCAGCGGCCTGCTAACAATGACCACAGCCACTAGAAGAAGCCCGCAGACGAGAAACGACAGGCGGGCGACGCGAGCAACGAGCTCCGGCCGGCCCTGAGGATCGGTGGCGACGCGAGGAAGGAGCGCCCCCTCGATCGCGTCCGGTACCATCAGGACTCTGGCGACGAGACCGGAAGCTGCGGCGAAGAGCCCGATCTCCGCGCTCGAAACGAACCACGCGAGCACGATCGTCCCGATTCGGAAGTGCACGTGATTACTGAGATTGGCGACCCAGTAGCGCACGCCGTACGAGAGCATCGCGGAGCAGTACCTGAGATTGAGCCTCGACTCCGAGAAATCGAACCCGCGCCTGAGGAACGAAACGCCCACGAGAATCGCGACGAAGTTCCCCAACATGAGGGCCGCCAGCGCCCCAGGCACGCCGAGCCCGAACCCCCAGACCAGCACAAGCGTGGCCCCGAGGTGCACGAGAACCCGCGTGATCACCACTCTACTCATCCACCCGAAGCGCTTGATCCCCATAAGGAGAAGCACAAGCGAATCAGACAGGACGTTGAGGGGCACAAGGATCAGCGAGAGTCGGAAAGAGGTGGTCGACGCCTTCGCGAAGAACTCCGCCGCCGTCCCGATGAGCGCGTAGCCAACGGCCACACCCACGAGCGAGCCGACGAGGGCCGTGAAGAGCGCGGCGACGACACCGTCAGCCACCGGCGTGCGCCCGGAGGCGACGAAGTACTGCCCCGCCCTGTCCACGCTCAGCGTGAAGACGACCCCGAGAATCATGGCGAAGAGGATACAAACGGCGTAGGACCCGCGGCCCGCGGGGCCGAGCAGCCACGCGAGCGCGCTCTGGATGCCAAGCGATGCGGCCATCACCGACAGACGAGTGAAGAAGGTGATGGCCGTGTCCCTTGCGCCGGAACTTATGTCCGCACTCGCCCTCACGATGCGGACAGCCCTGTATGGTCAGAGGGCTCTATCATGTGGAAGATACCGGGGTGTCTTCCTGTCGCAATCTTCTGGCGTAGGCCCCGGCAACCGCTCCGATCTCGACGCCCGCCGTGGCCATGCCCGTGAGAATAAGCAGGAGAAGTCTCGGTGGCCATGATTTCTTGTCCGGGGCAAGAGGCGCATCTATCACACGAAACGCGTAGCCGGATCTCGCCCGTATGGAGGCGAGAGAGGATATCGCCTGGGTAACTTCCTCCGCGAGGAAGCTGCCGATCTCGCTCACCGTCGCATTGTGCATCTCTCGCTGAAGCTCCTCCACCCTTCGCTCGCCGTCCGCGATCGCCGCCTCTCGGAGCATCCTGTCGCCGGTCTCGACCATCCCCGCGGCGATCTCCCGCGCGCGCTCCGGGGACCACCAGTGAACCTGAAGCTCAATGAGGCCTGTGTAGCCGTCGTAGGACACATCGACTCGCCGGTCGAACGCCCTGCGTGACTTCCCGGGGTGCGGCGCTTTTTTCCGCCACTTCTTCGCCGTCGAGTCCCAAGACTTGGGGAAGAGTTCCTTAGCAAGGTCGAGGTCCTTGATCACCGCGTTCATCAGCTGACCGGATTCCAGGAACGCGGCCGCCGCGTAGGCGTCCGAGCTGCCGCCACCGGCCAGCAGACTGCGAACCGATGCGCCCCCGAATCCGCTCCCGGACCCCTGCTCAACCTGCTGCAGCGGAAGGGGCATCAGCACGGACCCGCTCGTGAAGACAGCGGGCATCACGAGCAGACGAATGAGCACCAGGACCATAACGACAAGCCATATCCCCACCAGCCTGGCTCGTCGCTCCCAGAAATGCGCCCAGAAACCGTCCATCTGTCGTTCTCCCTTGGCCGGGCGAGCCTTGTCGGTCCCTAGTCGAAAAGCCCAATCGTGTAGGCGCTGGCCGCTGCCAGGCCCAACTGATAGAGGACCTGGCTCATGTCGAGCAGGAACTGCATGCCGTCGAATCGCTCGAGATTCTCCGGTACCACGATGACGTCGCCGGGGTGAATCCTGGTCCGCGTTCCCATCTTGACGGACCCGTTGGCCTTGACCACGTAGATCTGCCCCCGATCTCCGAACGTCGTGATGCCGCCGGCGAGCCCGATGAAGTGGCCCGCGTTCTTCCTTCTCTCGAACTGGAAGGCCGTCTGGTTGTTCACCTGACCCATCACCATGACGAAGTCCGGCTTCTTCGGCACGTGAAGCGCATCGCCATCGGTCAGCACGAGGTCCTGCTCCGTGTCCAAGAGCTCGTCGGCCAGCCTGAGACGTATCACCATGCGACCGGTGGCCGCCGTGTTCCGGAGCTCCACGGACAGCTGTGCGCCGGACTCCAGGGCGGCCTGGCGGCGGGACACCTGGCTAGCGCTCATGCCGCGCGGGTCGGGCACCGACAGGCGCGCGATGTCGGCATCCAGCTGGTCCGCCATCCGCTCGAGCTGCTCGGCCTGGAGTTCTCTTATCTCGCTGCGCTGGAGCACGGCAGCCGGCAGGTACGCGTCATCGAGGAACCCGCCAAAGCGCTCGATGAGATGGCTCAGCCTCTCACCCTCTTCGATCGGATAGCTGCCCGGGAATGCGACCTCTCCGGAGACCCTCACGACCTCGTCGCTGCGCCAGTTGGTAATTCGCCGGATGAGCAGTCTGTCGTACGCCACGAGCGGTACGTTGGCCTCGTCGGAACCCGCAAGGATGGCCGAGAGATCGATCACGACATGGTGTAGCTCGCGTCTTTCGCCGTCGACGACCTCGTATCTGGTGAGTTCGGCCTCCCGTCTGTAGGCGGACTCCTTGAGATTGCCGCCGGCGAAGACAAGGTCGCTCACGGTCATGCCTCTCGAGAGCGGGTAGGTGCCCGGGCGATTCACCTCGCCGAGCACCTGGACGGTGTCTTCCTCTCTGAATTCCCAGATCGAGTGCACGGCCAGTTCGTCCATGTCGCTAAGCGCGATGTTCGCGTCCGCGCCGTCGGCGAGCACCTTCCCCAGATCGATCGAGAGCCTGTCAACGTCCATGGTCAGAGGATCGGTTCGGAACAGCTCCGCCTCTCTGAGCCACGCGTCGCGCGTGAGCCCGCCGGCCGCGAGCACCAGGTCCAGGACGCGCATGTCCTTCTTGTGCTCGTAGCGTCCCGGCGACCTCACCTCGCCGCGGACGCTGACACGGGGAACGTCGCGGAAGTGCGCGCGGTGGAAGATGTAGACCCTGTCGCGCGGCCTGAGCTCGATGTTCGCCTCGTGGACGCTGTCGAGCAGCGCGGCGCGAAGATCGAACGACAAGTACTCGGACTCGCGGTTCACCTCGCTCTCGCGTTCGATGAGACCGTAGTCGAAAAAGGTCTCGGGAAGCAGGTCATCGGCCGTAGGCACTAGGTCCAGGAGGCGCATTCCCTCGATGAACTCGCGCCCGCCGGGCCTGAGGACATTGCCCTCGAGGAAGACGGCGAGATCGTCGACGCCGGCGATAGGATAGACCTTGACCAGGTCGCCGCTCTGGAGCGTCCACCCCCTGGCTTCGTCCAGGGTGAGATCGTAGGTGACACGCCGAGCGGCCTCAATCCTCTCGAGCTGGATCAGGTCAGTGAATGCGGTGGGTCTGAGACCTCCTGCAAGATTGATGAGTTCATGAACGGTCATTGGCCCGTTCATTTCGTAGATGGCGGGCCTGAGGGCCTCACCAGCGATGGCGACCAGAGGACCGATGGTCGGGACGAATATGACGTCGCCGGGCATCAGTCTTGCGTCATCCGACGTATCGCCCCTCGTCAGGAGGTCGTACAGGTCCATCTCCTTGACAAGGCTCCCGCTGCGCTTGAGCTGGATTCGTCGCAGACTCCCGATCTTCTGGACTCCACCGCTGGCGAACAGAGCGTTGGTGAGCGTCGACAGGCCGCTCACGGTATAACTTCCCGGACTGAAGACATCTCCAAGAACGAAGATCCTGATCGAGCGCAGTCGTCCCATTGACACGCTGACGTCGACACCGATCATCCGATTCTCGACCTCCCGTGCCAGGAGGTCCTTCATCTCACGAAACGTGAGACCCGCGACGCTGATCGGTCCGAGCTCAGGAAACGACACCTGCCCATCGCGATCGACAACGAGGTCCCTTGAGAAGTTCGTCTTGCCATAGAGTTGGACGTGAATCTCGTCGCCGGGACCGATAACGTAGTCGGAGCTTACGGGAATGTCGGTGGCCGGAGCGAATGTGGTGGGAGCGCCGGCGAAGAGCTCGTAGCCGAACTGCGCGAGCCGCCTGTCAACCTCAAGAGGCTGGGACTCGGCCAAGAAGTTCTCGAACGCCCTCTGAATCTCGAGCGCCTCTCCCGTGAGAGGTTCCAGGGGCGGCGCGACCGGCCCCTCGTCCACATCCGGGACGTTCTCTCCCGCGGCCGTGGCCTCGATATCGCTCGGGAGTTGTTCCCTTGGAAGCACGACCTGAGGGGTGCTCACATCCCGGTCTGAAGCCGCGCCCTCTTCACCTAGCGGCAGCCCATATGCCCGCAGGAGTTCCGCCCTTTGGTCATCCGGGAGCGTCTTCAACAGATCGAGAAGCTCCTCATCGAGCTGCTGGGCCGTAGCCAGCGAAGTGGACAAACAGGCGACGACGATCGCCAGAAGACATGCCGATACTCTCAGACGATTCCGCACCATCACTAGCTCCTCCACCGGCCTCTCCGCGCCACTCGGCGCATCTCTACACCGTACCGGGACGCAGGCCCCAGCATCCCCTCCCGACTCAGCGGTTCGCGCGTATTGAGTGAGATTCTGGCCCAGAAACGGGAGGGTTGTCAATAGGTGACTCGGTGCGCAGACGCGGTCCGGGCCCTGACTGGGGCCGCACAGCGGACCGCGCGCGATTCCACGCGCGCGGTCTCGTCGATTCCTGCGTGATAGCGATCTTACCTCACCAGCGCAACCTTCGTACTTGAGTAGACTCCGCCGGCCGCGCGCAGCCTGGCGAAGTAGACGCCGCTCGCGACGGGGTGCGACGATTCGTCCCGGCCGTCCCACTCGACCGCATGCGGCCCCGCAGGGAACACACGGTCGATGAGCGTCCGCACGAGCCGTCCGCTAGCGTCGTAAACCGTGACCAGAGCGCGCCCGCGCTCCGGCAGGACGAACTCGACCAGAGTCCCGCGCGATGTCGGGTTCGGGCTCGCCCAGATGACCCGCGCCGCCGGGACCTCTCCACTCTCAACACCGGCCCAGCCCGCGTACATCGCGTCGTGCGCCTGGACGATCCCCCATCCCATCAGCGTGTCCGGTGACGAGCTCTGCGTGGCAGTGGAGTGAAGTGCGTCTATGAC
>DAOWER010000074.1 GCA_030638405.1 Candidatus Eiseniibacteriota bacterium
AGGTGGGCCGCGCACCTCGGGCAGAACTTCAGCCCCTCGTGGTTGGCCTGCGCGTCCATGTCGTAGGTGTCGTCCATTTCTCTCCCGGCGTCCCGCGCTATCAGCTGGGGCGCCCTCCGATGCGCGTCTGGAAGTCATCGATGGCGGCGAGGGGATCGTCCGCATGACACACGGCCGATATCACGGCAACGTAGTGAGCGCCCGCCGCAAGGACGGCTCCCGCCGCGGAACTGGTTATGCCCCCTATGGCCACCCTGGTCAATTCGGGAACGCGCTCGGCCACGGACCGGAGTCCGCCCAGACCGATGGGCGCAAGCGCGTCCGGCTTCGTGTCGGTCGGGAACACGGGACCGACGCCGATGTAGTCCGCGCCGGCGGCGCGCGCCGCGGCCGCCTCGTCCGGCGTGCGCGTGGAGAGCCCGACCACCGCGCCGCTTCCCAAGAGATCGCGTGCGGCCGTGATGGACGCATCGCTCTGGCCCAAGTGGACGCCGTCGGCGCCCGCGGCCGCGGCGATGTCCGGCCTGTCGTTGACGATGAAGAGAGTGTCCGTGTCTCCCGTGACGCTCGCTAGCTCCCGCGCGAGTTTCAGAAGTTCCTCGTCGGGGAGGTTCTTCTCGCGTAGCTGCAGGACCCGCACGTTGCGCTCGCACGCACCGGCCGCGAGCTCGACGTGCGGGATCACCGGGGAGGTGAGAACCAGGTACAGACCGCCTCCACCGAGGAGACGCTCTTTCGGACTGACTGTGCTCACGGCTTCCCTCCGTGCACTCTCCCGAGCGGGGTGCGCGTTCGCCGGTGCGGCCTGTCCCGCGCGGGTCCACGGGCTCGCGTCCGTCCGGCTTCCGTGCGCGCCCGATCAGCGTGCGGCCCTCTCGGTGGCAGCCTCGGGCTCTCCAGCGGCTGGGTGGAGCGCCTCTCCATCCAGGTCGCTCAGGATTAGCTGGGCGACCTTTCTTCCCGAGAGGAACATGCCCCCGAATATCGGGCCCATCCGCGGTGCGCCGTGAACCGCGCCGGCCGCCATGCCGGCCACGTAGAGGCCGGGGTACACCTCACCGGTGTGCTCGACCACGGCCCGCTCTCCGCTGTCCGCGCACATCGAGCGCTCACCCATGACACCTCCGGTCTCTGTCCTCAGGGTCACGCCCTCCTTGCGCACGGTGACGCGGGTCACATCCGCGTCATGCCCTGTCGCGTCGAGGACCGTCCGAGCCGAGAACGAGAGGGGGTCGACGTGCAGGCCGGCGATATCGACGGCGCTCCACAGTATGACAACTCCCGCCACCCGGCCTTCGCTGAACATCACGTCCTCGACTCGGCAGCCGTTGAAGATGAGAAGTCCCCCTCGAGTTGCCCCGTACGCGAGGGCCGCGGCCGTGTGCACAGAGTCGGCGGTGTGGAAACCGTCACGGTAGGGCCTGTGTCTGATGCCGAAGTCGTCGAGCACGTCGAGCGCCTCGTCCTGCACCACGATCTCATTGAACATCATGCCGCCGCCCCAGATGCCGCCGCCGGTCGAGAGCTTGCTCTCGAAGAGCGCCACCTTCTTTCCCGCTCGCGCGAGGTACCCTCCGGCGACCAGCCCGGCCGGTCCCGCGCCGACGATGGCCACGTCCAGCTCGGTCGCCCCGTTCAGCTTCTCGAAAAAGCGCTCTACTATCGCCCGCGTAACAACGACGTCACTGATCATGCCTGCACTCCTCCAAACGAAAAGGACCCCTCTTGCCGTCCACATGAGGAGTCCCGCGCGATCGCGCGCATCGAGGGCCGTTTCCCTACGCTGGCATTGCCCAGTTCAGGTTCACGGGGTATCGTTCTCAGGCCCGGGTGGGCCACCCCCAACGACTCCTGTGTCACCCGCACGCCGCCGCCCGCTGTGGCCGCTTGTGTGCGGAGAGCACTTCATATACCCTACTTGAGACCGATGGGCCAGTCAACCACGTCGATTGTCAGCAAGGGGAACACATGAAGCTCACTGCCTACGGTGCTGCGCGCAATGTCACGGGCTCGAAGCACCTCCTTGAGGTCGCGGGAAAGCGTGTTCTGCTCGATTGCGGGCTGTTTCAGGGGCGTCGGAAGGAGAGCGAGAGGCGCAACAGGCAGCTTCCTTTCGACCCCGCCTCGATAGACCTGGTCCTGCTCTCGCACGCCCACATCGATCACAGCGGCAGCCTGCCCACTCTGGTCAAGCATGGCTTCCGCGGATCCATTTACACCACGCACGCGACCGTGGACCTCTGCGAGATACTGCTGAAGGACACGGCGTACATACAGAGTCACGACCTCGAGTACCTCAACAAGAGACGGAAGAAGAGAGGAGAGGTTCCGCTCGAGCCCATCTACACGGCAGACGACGTCGAGGCCACGCTGCCGCGATTCGTCGGTGTCGACTACGACACTCCGATTCGAGTCGCGCCGAATCTCCACGTCACGTACCGTGATGCTGGCCACATTCTGGGTTCGTCGATTCTCGAGATTGACGCGCGCGAGTCAGGCAGGCGCACGAGGATAGTTTTCACCGGGGACCTGGGCAGAGCGGACATGCCGATCCTGCGAGATCCTCACCAGGTGACCGCCGCCGACATCCTGATAACCGAGAGTACGTACGGCGGCCGCACGCACGATTCGGTGCTGGACGTCGAGGAGAGCCTTGCCTCGTTCGTGTCCGCCGTCGCGCGTCGCAAGGGGAAGATCATCATCCCGTCGTTCGCGGTCGGCAGAACGCAGCGCATCATCTACGAGCTGCACAAGCTGATGCGTGACGGTCTCGTGCGGGAGATGCCGATCTTCATCGACAGCCCGCTCGCGATCTCCGCGACCGAAATCTTCCGCAGGCATCCGGAGTGCTTCGACGATGAGATGAATGCCCTTCTCCGGCGAGACGATGATCCGCTCGGCTTCTCCCGGGTTCGCTACGTCAGGAAGGCCGATGAGTCGAAGAAGCTCAACAGGATGAGCGGGCCGATGATTATCGTGTCGGCCTCCGGAATGTGTGAGGCCGGCCGCATACTCCACCACCTCAAGAACAACATCGCGAGCCGCCGAAATGGCGTCTTGATGGTGGGTTATCAGGCCCATCACACTCTGGGCAGGCGCATCTCGGAAGGGGAGAAGAGAGTCAAGATCTTCGGCAAGCTCTACCCCGTGAGGGCCCGAGTAAGAGTGTTCAACGAGTTCAGCGCGCACGCCGACAGCGAGGAGCTCCTTGCCTTCGCCGAGGGGATCCGGCGTCCTCCGCGGGCGACGATCGTGGTCCACGGGAACGAGGAGCAGTCGCTGGCCTTCGGGCGACGTCTGACCGAGCGGGGATTTCCGAGAGTGACCGTTCCCCTCGACGGTGAAACCATCAGACTGTGAAGTCCCAATTCGCCGTCATCGACTCCGGGGCTCCGCGCGGGACGATCGCCCCGGGTTTCTCCCGCACGAGTCCACCTTACCACGCGCGCACAACCCGCGTCGAACGGTTCAGCGCTTCGCGAGCCCACGACACGCGCTAACACGCGGTGACATGAGTGCGCCCACAACACGCGTTCGCGCGCGTTCAGCGAACGCGAGACTCGGTCGAGTGCGGCAACTTGTGAGTGCATCAACTGTCGAACGTGTTGTCGCGAACTTCGTTCGTTGCACGACGACATCGACTCGTCGAGTTGCGCGCGAGTACTGAGTTGCACTTTTCGCTTGACACAAACGTGGTCTGCTTCTACATATGGCGACGACATGTGTGTTGCGCACGCGGGCAGTCCCTTCTCGACTCGAGCGTTGCGTTGCTCGCTGTCGCGGCGGCCCAGGTCGCCGACCGTTGGTCGGACGAAGACATCGCGATCGCTCATGCGGTCGAGCCGACGTCCGGCAGAGGAAGCTGAGTCGGCCAACTCCCCTCGCGAATGGGCGCGGGGTGGGGCAAAGGAGGTGACGGCTGATGGCAGTGAAGAAGAAGCCCGCCAAGAAGAAGGCGGCGAAGAAGAAGCC
>DAOWER010000071.1 GCA_030638405.1 Candidatus Eiseniibacteriota bacterium
AACCCGGCTCCGCCGAACGGGCGCTGTGCGATGCGGCCGTCATCGAACCGGCTGAAGTAGGCGCCCCAGTGCTCCATCTCGATCACGCGGGCCGGAGCTTCCCTGGCGAGAATCTCCGCACGTGGCTGGTCCGCCAGGTAGTCGGAACCCTTGATGGTGTCGAACGCGTGCCGCTTCCAGCTGTCGTCCGCGCCCTCGGGGTGGTTGCCGAGCGACGCGTTGACGCCGCCCTGTGCCGCGCCGGAGTGCGAGCGTATGGGATAGACCTTGGACAGCACGGCGACGTCGTGCCCGGCGTCGTGCACGGCGACGGCCGCCCGGAGGCCGGACAGACCTCCGCCGACAATGAGAACGTCATGATGCAGGAGTTCGGACATGTGACCCTCGGTTTGTCAGTGAAGGGTTCATCGATGGACGGCCTCGAATCAGTCGACGGTCTTCGCGGACGCCGCCATGAGCTCGGGGTCCACCACCACGTCGATGATCGCCGGTCGACCTGAGGCGAACGCTTCCGACATCGCCACGTCCAGGTCTCCGGGTGATTCGACCCGGTAGCCCAGCCCTCCGCAAGTCTCAGCGAAGCTGGCGAAGTCTGGGTTCGGGAAGCTGATCCCGAACTCGGGGAACCCGTCCCGTGCCTGTTCCTTCTTGATGTTCTTGAGCCTGCCGTCGTTCATCACGATGACGTTAATCGGAAGCTCCTCGCGCACCGCTGTCGTGAAATCGGCCATCAGCATCCCGAATCCGCCGTCACCGGTCAGGCACACGACCTGCCGGTCCGGGTAGTCCAGCTGCGCGGACAGCGCCGCGGGCAGGCCGAATCCCATGCTTGCGATGTTGGCCGACAGAAATGGCCGCTGCCCCTCGCAGATGAAGTCACGGTAGAACCAGTAGGTGTGGTCCCCGACATCGACGGTGATCACGGCGTCGCTCGCCACGTTTCTCTGCAGCGCCTGGATAACGAACCCGGGATTGATGGGAGCGGACCGGTCCTCTCCGGCCGCAGTGAGTTCGTCCAGAAAGGCGACCCTGTCCGCGTCGATCTTCCCCCACCACTCCGTGTCCTCGGTGGACCTGGGGCTCACGCCCGCGGCGAGCCCGGACAGAGCAGCTCCCGCGTCGCCCAGGATTCCCGCGTCCACGTCGAACGTCCGGCCTATCCGTGTCGAGTCGCGGTCCACCTGGACGATCTTCGTGCCGGCGGGGATCAGGCTGGCGTGTCTGAAGCCAGTACCTATCACGAGGACGAGCTCCGCGCCCTGGAACGCGCGCCCCCCACGCTTCCCCCCGATGGAGCCGAGCACGCCGACGCTGCGCCGCTCCGTCTCACGAACCGCGCCTTTTGCCCTGGACGTCGTGGCTATCGGAGCCTTCAGCTTCTCGGACAGTTCGGTCAGAAGAGCCCCGTGGTGACGAGCGCCCCACCCCGCGAGAATCGCTATGCGGTCGCACGAGTCTATGAGCTCGACCGCTCTCGCGATCTCGTCGCCCGGCGGTTGCGGAGCGCCCCGGTGAAGCCTCCTGCCCGGGTCGAGCACGGCGGTCGCCGCCTTCTCCACAAGCACGTCAGTCGGCGTGCTGAGTACTGAAACGCCCGGTGTCCGGTAGGCGTGTTTCGCGGCCGACATCGTCAGCGGTACGGCCTGATCCGTTCTAGCGATGGTCTCGGCAAAGGCTGTGAACGGATGGAAGAGCTCCAGCTGGTCTATCTCCTGGAACGCCTCACTGCCGAGGTAGACCTCCGGCACCTGGCCGACGAGGGCCAGAACCGGACTTCGGTCAGCGGAGGCGTCCATCAGACCGGTCACGAGGTTGGTTGCACCCGGTCCGGCGATGGACATACACACACCCATCTCGTCCGTCATCTTGCCGTGGGCGGACGCCATGAAGGCGGCCGTCTCCTCGTGGCGCGTCAGGACGAAACGGATGCGCCCGTCGCGACGGATGGCATCCACGAGCGGCAGATTGGAGTCGCCTGGAATGCCGCAGATGACCGGGACCCCGAGGCTCACCAGCTGTTCGACGATCGCGTCGGCGACGGTCGTCTCTACCGAGTCGTCCGTCTTCGCCAGACCCTCGGGAACGAACGCGGATTTGGGAGCGCCACAGACCGGACACGACCAATCGTCCGGGAGATCCGTAAACGGCACCCCCTCGCTCTCCTCGTCGTAGACCCAATTGCAGACAGTGCAGCGGAAACGTGCCATATGGCTATGCCTCGCATCTGTTGGTGCAGGAATGCCCTCAAGTGGATTGAGGGAACGTTACAGCTTCGATGCGAGGGTCGCAACTCCGTTTCATGTTCGACATTACTGAGTGCGCTCTCATGTGGTTTTCGATGGAATCTCTAGCGCGTCTGATGTATCCAAGAGCACACGGGCGATGCATGTGTAAGCTGGCGCGCGGCGTCGAGTGGACCTTCGACGTGAGAGCAGCGGGGCGCCGCTGGGCCACAACTCTGGAGGGTGGTATGCAGTTCAGGCCGGTGATGGGTTTCGTGGCGATTCTGACGATCGTCGCCTTCCTCCTCCCCGCGTCTCTCTTCGCACAGGAGCAGAAGAAGACCGAGGGAACGGAGATGATGAAGAAGATGGAAATGATGGAAATGCCGTTCGGTGGCGAGGCCGACGTGGCGTTCGCCGGGTCTCTCTGGGGAGCGATCGACGGATACAATAGCTGGGTCCTGCAGTCGGAGATCATGCCGGGCAAGTCTCCGCACGGCATGTTCATCAGGATGTACTATAACATCGTCACTGTCGACGGCGTCACCTACCACGTCATAATCAAGGACAACTACGGCGGCAAGGACGTCACGCTCGACATGGTGAAGGCGGCGCCTGCTGACTACCTCATGGCCATTACGCCCATGGTGCAGCGCGAGGCCGGCTACGACTCCGACAACAACGACTGGTACTGGGTCAAGTACGGACCGGACGGGATGGTGGGAAAGAACGACATGGACATGGCGCTGGCCGGACGCGTTGCCAAGGGCATGCCCATGGGCTGCATCTCCTGCCACGTGAATGCCGGGGGCGGCGACTATCTGTTCCTGAACGACTAGCACGTCGGGTCCGAGCGGATTCGGTCCCGGACGCTGTGCTGACCGTAGTCCAAGGCGACCGTCCGGTTCGATGCATCGGGCGGTCGTCCGTCAGGAGCACGCATGAGCTTCTTCGCGATCAAGACGATGCTCGCTGTTCTTCTCGTGGCGGCCGGGCTGACGGCCGCCATCAGTATGCTCACCCTCATGGGGAAGCCCGAGAGGCGGATGAGCGTCGGCGCGCTCAGAACAACTCACAAGACGGCCGGGTATGTGTTCGTGGGGCTCCTCGTGATCCTCGCCGTCATGGGAGTGCGCTACCTGGCGGCGGCCGGTGACGGTCTCGCCCTGAGGGGCGTCCTCCACTGGACGCTCGCCGTGGCTCTGATCCTCATACTCGCCCTCAAGCTCGCGATCGTCCGCGTGTTCAAGCAGTTCGTGAAATTCGCTCCGGTCCTCGGCATGACGGTGGTCACCATGGCGCTGCTTGTGGCCGCGATCTCCGCGGGCTTCTTCGCCGTGACGCGTGGAAGAACGCCAACGGCGGAGGCCGGGCGGCCCGCCGTGGAGTCGGCTCAGCTCGTCGGCGATGCCGCGCTGGGTGAGAGCACGTTCGCAACCAATTGCGCGAACTGCCACGACGACGCCTCGACGGAGACCAGGATAGGGC
>DAOWER010000168.1 GCA_030638405.1 Candidatus Eiseniibacteriota bacterium
CAGGCGCGCCGAACCGGTGTCGGGCTCCTGCAGCGTGGCGATGGTTCGCATGAGCGTGGTCTTGCCCGAGCCGTTGGGGCCCACCAGCCCGAACATGCCCGTGGGGATGGTCAGCGAGACGCCATTCAGCGCCCTCACCCCGTTCGAATACGTCTTCGAGATGTTCTCGATGCGTAGTTCCATCTGTGGCTCCCTGTCTGATGTGGACGCCCCGGCTTGAGCGTGCCGGTACGAGGCTGCGCGGCGGGACCCGTCCGGCCCCATCATGCCGCGCACCCATGAGACACCGGCAGCTATCCTGAGGTTTTACTCAGTTTTCAAGGTGCGGACTCGCATGGCGCGCCCTTCGCAGAGCGAGGTCGCGTGGCGCCGGCTTGAATCCGGTCGCCCGTACAGACAGAGGCCCGAGGCGACTGCCACGGGCCTCTGTTCGCACATCTGCGTGCCGACGATATGTGCACGCGTGTCCCGCTACTTCAGCAACGTCATCTTCGTGAACGCGTCCGCTCCGCCCGCACTGAGCCTGGCGAAGTAGATGCCGGTCGCGAGCCCCTTCCCCGCGTCGTCCATCCCGTCCCAGACCGCGACGGCCGGACCCGCCGGGTACTCGGCGTCAACGAGCGACCGCACGACCTGGCCGTTCACGTTGTGAATGGTCAGAGTCACGCGCCCCGCGCTATCCGGGACCGTGAAGGCGATCTTCGTCACCGGGTTAAACGGATTCGGGAAGACGTGGTCGATGGCCAGCCTGTGAACCGTGCCGTCATCGACGCCAGTGCCTTCGCCAAACCAGTCAAGCACGCGCCCGAGGAGCGTCGCACGGTTGTTCGGCGCGTCTCCCTCGAAGAAGCTGACGCTTTCGAACGGGAAGGTGTGGAAGACAATCTTATAGCCGGCGTCACTGACCTTGAGACCGACGTTCCCGGGCGTCCCCGTGAAGTTGACCTCCGAGAGCCCGGTCACAGAGAACGCATCAGCGCTCGTCGGCGGCACGCCGTAGACCAGGTGGAGCGTCATGTCACCGGAGATGACGTCGCCGGGCACCCCGTACGCGTAGAGGTCGCCCACGTCGTCCGTCCAAGACGTGATGTTCAGGTAGTCCTGGATGAACGCCGTCGAGCCCAGCCGACTGGACAGGAAGTTCATGCTCGCCAGGTAGAGGTTGCCGCCGCCGTCAAGGTAGTCCATCACGGCAGTCTCGTCCTGACCCGTGAAGGCGAAGGAGTTGCCGTTCGCGGTCGTCCAAAGGACCGCCCAGTAGGACGAGAGCATCTCGTAGTTCGGCCTTCCACGGTCCTCGGTCACCCACGTCATCTGCGCGTAGCCGTTCTCCGCGAGCGCCGTCTCCCAGTGCGACTCGTTGCCCCACCCCATGTCGTCAGCGATGAGGAGGATCGAGGGAGCATGGACGAACGTCGCGAATGAGGCCACAGCGGTCCTGGCGGGGTTCCCGCCGCTGGTCGAGGTCAGGGTCGTTACGCACATGCCCGAGACCGTTCCGATGTTGTCGACCATGCGGACCTCGAGCTCGACCGTATCGCTTGGATTGAGAATGAAGTCGCTCGGGGTGGTCTGCCACGAGCCACCGAGCTCGCGGTAGCTGGCCTCCCAGTCGGTCCCACTCACGCCGCCGGGAAGCTCGTCCTGCGCTATGCTGACCGTGATGGTATCGAGCGCCGTGCCCACGTTCTCGAGCGTCGTCGTGTACAGGGCGGTCTCACCGTAGTCAATCTCGCTCGCGTAGACCGGCGTCGCCAGCGCGACGGCGTACGGATCGGGCATCAGATGCGACTGGACGATCACGAACGGACCGGTGGTGTTCTCGAGGAAGACGACGATCTGCAGGTCGCCCGACGGAACGAAACCGATGTCGAAGTTCTTCGTGACCACGACCGAGTCACCGGGCGCCGAGAGGCTGACGGGCTCGGGCGTCGCTGCCTCGACCGCCGTCCACGGATACGACGGCGTGGACTGCTCGATGACCACGAACTGCGCCTGCATGTTTGTGTAGGAGATGGAGTCG
The DNA here is from genome assembly GCA_030638405.1 of Candidatus Eiseniibacteriota bacterium. Lineage (GTDB taxonomy): Bacteria > Joyebacterota > Joyebacteria > Joyebacterales > Joyebacteraceae > JALGZG01. The sequence continues at coordinate 2,024 of DAOWER010000168.1, forward strand.
TCCGCCTTGAACTTGGCGGTGATCGTGCCGCCTCCCTCCATGACGTAGCCGTGCGACGTGATGGTCACCGGCGAGGGAATGCCCATCCGGCTGAGTACAATTGGCCTGTAGGTGTTGATGACGGTCGAGCCCGCCCCGACGACTTCCTCGACCGCGTCGAAGTTGCACTCGGGAATGCCGCTCACGCCGTAGAGGCTGGCGCGGGCGCTACCTGCGGGGATCTCCCAACCATCGCTGACGTGCCAGTAGATGCAGACGAGGCTCTCGGTTCCGTAGTCTTCCTGCAACTGCTCGAGCGCCGCACGGGCGTTCGGACAGTAGCTTCACCAATCCGCTCCGAAGAGCTCCGCCAGCACTGCTCTCTCGGCCGCAACGGCCGGCATGACGACCGTCATGAGCATCCCGACGGCCATGAACAGAATTGCCAATCGCTTGAGCACGCTGCTCTCCTTCCGCGGTGTTACCGCGCCAGTAAACCAGGCCCGTGCCGCCTGGGTCACTGGGGAGGCAGCGTTCCTGCACGCTATCGACTCTTCACTTCCCTCGCTGCTGGAATTATCCATGGAATCCGCATCCTCGCCTAGAGCGAATGCGGAATCCACGGGCACAGTTTACCACAGACTGGGTAGGAATTCAATCTATCTCTAGGGAGAAGAACAAGCGCAGGGACTGTATTGCGAGAAACAAACCGCCGCTGTGTGTGAAGAGGCCCCCGCACCTGGAGCGCCGGGGCCTCTAACTGTCGCTGCTGTTCCTGAACGCATCCTCATCATCACGCCGAGGCTACACAGTCGCCTCCATGATGATACTGGCGAGCTGCGTGATATCGAGGTCGGCGGGCGCTTCCTTCGCGGACCAGAAGAACGCCTCGTCCCAGGTGTGCATGCCCGTGAGGTTCGTCCGACCGAACAGGTCGGCCTCCTTGATGGTGCCCTTGAGGTCGAATCCGTGGTTGCCGACCGGAATGAGGTCAGGCCCCCTGGCGCTCTCGGGCCCAGAGTAGACCTCGTCGCGCTCGAACACGCACTCGATGACGGGCTTCCCGTCGTACTGAAGCTCGGCGAGCCCCGCCTTGATCTCGTCCATGATCGCGCGCGCCGACGCGTCATCGACACTCCCCTTCGGGAAGCGGCCCTTCCTGTTCAGGTAGATGCGCCCCGGGTCGATGACGAACGCCTTCGACTCCTCGGCGATGTCCTCCAGAGAACCGGGCGCGTCGCTCTCGAACGAGAGGAACCCGTTCTCTCGGAGCCAGTTGCTGACACGCACCTCCTGCGTAATACCGCAGAAGCCGTGGTCGGACAGCATGAAGAAACCCTCGCCCTCGTGCGTCCGCCCGGAGATCTCGGAGAACCGCCCGTACATCTCCCCGATGAACGCGTCGACCTTCCGGTAGTAATCGAGGAAGGCGTCGTGATACTGGTGCGACGGGTCTTCGTAGGCGCTCCAGATGTAGTGCTGCAGCCTGTCCGTGCCGGTAACGACCACCTGGAAGTAGTCCCAGTTCTCCTTCGTCCAGAAGAGGTCGACGGCCTTCAGGCGTCCCTCGAGCGTCTTGCCGAGGTCCTCGATGAGGTAGTCGTGGTCCTCGCGGGCCCGACGCGTATCGATGTCGATGGCGTAGTCGATGGACTCTAGGCTGTCCAGGATGCGCGCGGGGTAGACCGACTTCTTGAGCGAGAGCGCGACGAATCCGGACACAAGAATGCCTGGAATCTCGTGCGCGGGGTACGTCGACGGTTGGTTGATGACGACCGAGGTCTTCGTCTTCTCCCCCATCTTCTCCCAGAAGGTCGGCACCTTCACGTCCCTGAAATTCGGGAAGCGGACGTCGTAGCTGCCGGGCTTCGGGTCCAGGAACCCGAAGATGCCGTGCGTGCCGGGGTTCGTGCCGGTCATGAAGGAAGGCCAGCTGACCGCGGAGATCTCGGGGAGTGTCACCTTCATCTTGGCGAGGTGACCGAGTTCGATGAGCTTGGCCACGTTCGGCATCGTGCCGTTGGCGGCGAGGTCCTGGAGCAGCAGGTACGGCACGCCGTCCAGGCCGACCACGAGTGTCTTCTGCTTCCTGCGCCCGAACAGTGCCATGCGTCCTCCCTCCGGATGTACTGCCGGTCGTTGGTCGGGCGCTGGGGGTCGCCTCTTCGCTCAGACAGGCGGCGCTTCGCGCCAAACTCGCTCGGGAGGCGACCCCCAGCACCCTACGTACGAATGCTCACATTAGCCCAGAGGGAGGACACATGCAACTAGCGGACCAGAAGCAGCTTCTCGGTTTCTGGCCGGCCCTCGTAGTCGAGCCGGCACCAGTAAACGCCGCTCGCCACGCGCCGCCCGGCGCCGTCGGTGCCGTTCCAGGAGAGCTCGAGCCCGCCGTTCACGCGCTCGTTGTCAAGAAGCGTGC
>DAOWER010000106.1 GCA_030638405.1 Candidatus Eiseniibacteriota bacterium
GACGGCGGCCGCCTGGGTCGGCGAGTTCTCGACCGGCGGGCTGTTCGGTATCTTCCCGGAGGAGCCCGCGCACTCGATCTGGCTGACCGCCGCGCACATCCTGGAATTCCCACTTCTGACCATCCTGCGCCTCAACGACCCGTCGGGCGTTTCGGTCTGGGCGAACCTGGCCATGGTCCTCAATAGCGCTCTCTGGGCCGGCGGGGCCTATTTCGCCGTCTGGGCCGCGAGGAGGTGGAGGCGCGCACATAGAGCTTGACTATCCACACAGTCTGCGATATAGTGAAGCGGATGTTCCGAGGCAACGCTCGCAGCGTCTGAGAGTGTCGGCGGTTCCCACGCGCGACACGACGCACAACCTTACGGAGGAGGTCACGATGAGACCCGTTGCGATTGCGGTTCTGTCCGTTTCGCTGCTGCTGTTCTCCGTGCTTGCTCACGGCCAGGTCGAGTACTTCGTGGTCCAGCTCGATGGGGTCGGAGGATTGATGCTCAACGACGCCGGCTACGCCGGGGCGGTATCAATGCAGATGACGGGTGCGTGGGAGCTTGATGTGGACGACTCGCTGTGGCCGGACGAGTCGGACAGCACGGCGCGGTTCAACTACATCTGGGACACCTTCTTCGCGTCCAACTACGACCCCACCCCCGGCCAGCAGGCTTGGTGGGGGTATTTCGACGGAGCCACACTACCGTCGGTCCCGAAGCTGACGTTTGACACGGACGTGCCGGGCGGCATGCTGGTCTCGAACGCGTCCTTCACCGTGCTCGTGCGCGACTACAACGGCGACGGCGAGCTTTCGCAGAGTGAGAAGCACCACGCCTGCCAGATCTCGATGACGATTTCGGTCGAGACTCCGCTCTGCACGGGTTACTTCGAGGACTACTGCGGCAACGGATCACTCGCGGCGGGAGACTTCAACTTCGTCAATCCGCCCGCTTTCGATGAGATCATGTTCATGGGGCAGGTCCAGGTGTGGTACTGCGGGGCTCCCGTGAACGAGAGCACGTGGGGAGCTGTCAAAACTCTCTATCGCTGAGGCGTTCTGCGGTCCGGCGGCCTCTCCTGCCGCCGCGTTCGGCGTTATCGGCTTGCGAGCCGCGGGTCTCCCTGAGGGGGCCCGCGGTCGCGCGTACGCCGCCGCGGCCCCCGTCGGAGGCTTCGCTCACCCGCTCTGTCACAACGCATCATCGCTCTGCGGTTGCGGCGGAGTCCGGCGGCGTTAGTTTGAAAGATACTGAGCAGGACGGAATCCGGGGGTGGGGTGAGTGTGGGCAGCAGGGGGTGCGCTAATGATGGTCGAGAGTCTTGGACCGCGAGCGTCGGCGTGCCGGAGCAGCACGGTGGCAGTCTTGTCGGTTCTGCTGCTGGCCGGCTGTGTGCAGTCCGCGGAAGAGGCCGACGCGAACGGGAACTCCAACAGGAAGGTGGAGGAAGGCGTGAGCATGAGAGAACTCACACCGGAGGAAGAGGCCGTCATCGTTCACAAGGGCACCGAGCGGCCCTTCTCTGGTGAGTACTACGATCACCATGAGGCCGGAGCATACGTGTGCAGACGCTGCGGCACGCCGCTCTACGAGTCCGATGACAAGTTCGACTCCGGCTGCGGCTGGCCGAGCTTCGACGACGAACTGCCCGGGGCGGTCAAGCGCCTGCCCGACGCCGACGGGCGAAGGACGGAGATTCTCTGTGCCACCTGCGGCGCCCACCTCGGACACGTGTTCGAAGGGGAGCGGATGACCGATAATGATGTCCGTCACTGCGTCAACTCCATCTCGCTGGAGTTCGTGCCCGCAGAGGAGGGTGTTGAGGACGCCGCCCGCGAGGGCGGCGTCGAGAGCGGTGTAGAAGGCGCTGACGATGGCGCGGGCCGGGCGCGGGACGAGCGGGGGGACGCAACGGGGAGGGCCTACTTCGCCGGCGGTTGCTTCTGGGGAGTGGAACATCTCCTTCAGGAGGTGGACGGCGTGAGCGAGGTGCGCTCCGGCTACATGGGCGGACAAACCGAAGAGCCCACGTACCACGATGTCACAAGCGGCCGCACGGGACACGCCGAGACCGTGGAGGTCGTGTACGACCCGGCACGCGTGACGTTCAAGGAGCTCGCAAGGCTCTTCTTCGAGATTCACGACCCGACACAGATCGACGGGCAGGGCCCCGACAGGGGCTCGCAGTACCGCTCAGCGGTCTTCTATGTGGACGACCCTCAGAAGCTCGCGGCCGAGGAACTCATCGGCATTCTCAAGGAGAAGGGTTACGATGTCGCGACCGAGGTGACCGCGGCCGGCCCGTTCTGGGAAGCCGAGGACTACCACCAGGACTACTACGAGAGATCGGGTGGCAGTCCGTACTGCCACACCCGCCAGAAGCGGTTCTAGCGCGAAAAGGGCCGCACCATTCCGCATCAAGACTTGACTTGATAGCTCTCGCGAGCAATCCTAGGCCTGCCCTGAGAGAGACAGGGGCCTGTCCACACGGAGGCCCGTCCTGACGTAGTGATGCGAGGTGCCCCATGACGAGCGAGATTCGCAAGCTTCTGGAAGAGATGGTCGAGAGGAGAGCGTCCGACCTTCACATCACCGCGGGCGTGCCGCCCCAGTTCAGAATCGACGGGACTCTCGTCCCGTGCGACCGAGCTCCTCTGAACCCCCTCGAGAGTCGCGAGCTCTCCTACGCGATGATCGACGAGAAGAGAATCGCCAGGCTGGAGGCGGAGAAGGGTATCGACACCTCGATAAGCGCCGAGGGGTTGGGACGATTCCGACTCAACATCTACTTCCAGCGTGGAAGTGTTGCGGCAGCCGTCCGACATCTGCCGTGGGACATTCCTCCCTTGGAAGACCTTGGGGTCCCGCTCATCATGAAGGACTTCTGCGAGAAGATGAACGGCCTCGTGCTCGTGAGCGGGCCCACAGGCTCCGGCAAGTCGACAACGATGGCCTCGATGATCTCCTATATCAACGACCACAAGAACGTCCACATACTCTCGATTGAGGACCCGATCGAGTACCTGCACCGTCACAAGTTCTCCATCGTTAACCAACGCGAGGTCGGTCGCGACGCCCCGTCGTTCGCATCGGCGGTCCGGCAGGTGCTGCGACAGGATCCGGACGTCATCTGCATCGGCGAGATCCGGGATCTCGAGACGGTCCGCACGGCCCTGATGATGGCGGAGACCGGTCATCTGGTGATGACGACCGTGCACACGAGCGAGGCGCCCCAGGCGATCAGCCGCATCGTCGATATCTTCCCGCCGCACGAACAGCAGGGAGTCAGGACTCAGATCTCGCTGTCGCTTGAGGCTGTTCTCGTGCAGCAGCTGCTGCCGGACGCGAGCGGTGTGGGCCGCGTACTCGCCACGGAACTCATGGTCGCCAACGCGGCCGTCAAGAACCTCATTCGTGAGAACAGCCTCCAGCAGCTTCGAACGGCGATCGAGACGGGCGCGAAGGACGGGATGCACAGCATGAACGAATCGCTCCTGAATCTGGTGTCTCAAGGGAAGCTGACCACGGAGGCGGCGGTTGGCGCCTCGAACGACATCAAGGGGATAATGCGAGAGCTGGGGCACGGGGGGAACCAGTCGAAGCGAGGTCGGGGGCGCAGGTAGCAGCCCGCGGCGCGCTAGCGCGGCGGCCCCGGTCCGAACACCGGGCGGAGCACTCGCTCCTCAAGAAGCCGCTTGAACGCACCATCATCATGACCGAACGCCACATGCACGCCGCGGCCTGACGCCGCGGCGTGCGCTTGTGCGGGTCCGCGCACCGTGCGGCCCCTGTCCGGCCCGCTTGTGACAACATCGACACGCATGTTGCGCGTCTCCAGGATGCCCGCATCTAGTGCTGCTGCGACGGCCAGTGGGTCGTGCATGTAGCCGCCGTCCAGCCCGGATTCGTCGAACTGGAACTCCATGTAGTGGTCGAGTGCACGAAGGAGGATTGCGGCAACGTCCCTTGGGGGACGGTCCGCGGGTAGGCCACGCGCTCTCTCGTGTGCGGCTAGAGCGGTCCTCGTGAGCACCGCGCCAGTGGTCGCATCCAGCGGAACAAGGGTGATGTCGAGCCCGGAACCCAGGACCAGAGCGGCCGCCTCCGGGTCGACGTAGAAGTTGAATTCGGCCACGGGGCCGGTGTTCCCCGGAACATCGAAAGCGCCTCCCATGATGATGATTCTGGCGTAGGACGCGAGGGCATCAGCGTCCGCCCGTAGGGCGAGAGCGATGTTGGTCAGGGGACCCGTGGTGACAAGAGTGACCTCGCCGGGGTGATCCGCGGGAAGCCGGGCGAGAAGCTCGTGCGCCGGCTCGTCAAGCGCGCTCGTGGCGGGCTCGGGGAGAGAGCCCGCACGTCCTCCGAGGCCGTCGGCGCCATGAACCTCCTGCGCGGTCAGGAGCTCTTTCGCGAGGGGCCGGCAAGAGCCGGCCGCCACCACGGCGTCAGTTTCCAAAAGCTCATTGAGGAGCAGGCAGTTGCGGGTGCAGAGCTCGACGGGCGCGTTTCCGGCCACGGACGTGATGGCCAGAAGCTCGACCTCTGGTGAGCCCCCGGCCAGCGCTATCGCAATGGCGTCGTCGACGCCGGTGTCCATATCTAACACCATCTTCATCGCAAGAACTCCCGCCAGGACATCGTGGGCCTGAACCCCAGAAGCTCCTCCAGCCGGTTCGATGATACCAGGCTCCCGAATTCCCGCAGGTCCCCGCGCACGGGAACGTCGGGGAAGTGGTCCTCGATCAACTTCGCCGTGGGAACGACGGTCCCGTTGTCGGGCGCGGCAACGTAGGCCGCGTGAAAGCCCGGCGCAATCTCGAGCGTTGCCGCCCGCTCGACCGCGCACGCCAGGTCGTCCCCGTGTACGTAGGCCCACAGCCCCCCCAACCACTCCTCGGGCGCCCGCGTGAGATGTCGGAACTTCTCGTACTCCTCCGGCACCCAGACCCACGGTGGACGGAGGCTGACCACCGTGGTGACCCTCCCTGCCTGCCTTGCGAGCAGCGTCTCTGCCATGAGCTTGCTGCGACCGTAGGCCTCTGTCGGCGCCAGGGGGTGAGCCTCGTCCACGGGCAGGTAGTCGGGCCTCACCCTGCCTTTCGAGAACACGAATCCGAGGATTGATTCGCTGGATATGAACACGATGCGTCGCGCGCCCGCTTTGCCGGCGGCCAGCGCAACGTTTCTCGTGCCCTCCACGTTGACCTTGAGAATGTCGTCCTCGGAGCCGAACGTAGGCCCCGGTATCGCGGCGGCATGGACGATGGCCTGAACCCCGTCAATGGCGCGGGTTAAGGCAGCGAGGTCGAGGATGTCCGCTGGTGCGTGCCGGACAGAAGCTGCCGGCTCGCCAGGAGAGTGCTCGACCCCGGAGGGGTCGGGGTAGGAGAGGTCGACATTGACTACGTCGTGGCGCTCTTTCAGACGGCGGACGATCGCGCGGCCCACAAGTCCGCTTCCGCCGGTGACGGCGATTCTCATCCGCCCAGGGCCCCTGTTGCTTCGGCGGCGGTCTTCCCGAACATGACGATTTGCACGATGATGTAGATGATGCCGCCCACAGCGCCGCCGATGTTGAACGAAACGTGCGCGGCGATGGCCGGTAGGATGCTCCCCGTCCGCTCGCGCTGGTAGGCAGCGATGAGACCCAGGAAGAAGGCGAACACCACGATGATGTACGTGAGCAGAAACGAGGTGCCCGTTGCCAGCAGAATGATGTGCATGGCGGCGAAGAAGAGAGCGCTCAGAATGACCGGGAGGCTTATCCGCATCCGGAACGCCGTGAACCCGCGATCAATCAGTGGCTCCAGATAGCTCTGCACGTAGCCCCTGACCAGAACCTCCTCCGCCACGCTGGCGAGAACCCACACCAGCAGTATTATTTGGACGAAGCTCAGCCCTTTGAGTGGACTCATTCCCCCCGCGTGTGAGGCGAGGCTCACGATGGACGCGATGACTCCCAGGATGACGCCCCACGTGATCCCCGCTCTGTATCCCCCCCCGACCTTCGGCCTGGTGAAACCGAAACTCGACGCGTCGCCCATCGACGACGCAAGCACCAGGATCAGCGAGACGGCGAGCATGACGCCGTAGTTGACGAACACGCTCATCCACTCGGGCGCCCCCTCGAGGGCGAAGTACCGTACCGCTCTCGAACTGCCCCAGGCCGCGAAGAGGACCACGATGCCCAGGAAGATCGCGGTGACGACTACCGACGTGGGGTCATCGGTCCTTCTGTTAAGCTGGTTCATCGCCCACCTTCGCTTCCTGCGGCACGGTGCCCGCGGGTACGGGTTAGGATCCCGGCCGGAGCGCTCTGCGCTGGGCCCCGGCAGCTATTCCCCGACGAACTGCACGACGACCTCGCGGCTTCTGGGGCGGTCGTCGAAGTCCACAAGTATGACCTGCTGCCAGGTCCCTAGACACAGCTCGCCGCCCACGAATGGAACGGACAGGCTCGGCCCCAGAAGGGCCGAGCGCACATGGCTGTGTCCGTTTCGGTCCCCCCATCGGAGGTGGTGTCGCCAGTCGCGACCCTTTGGAGCGATAGCCTCCAGGACCTCCTGCAGATCGGCGACGGCCCCGGGCTCGAACTCCAGTGTGGTGATGCCGCCGGTCGACCCTCCTACGAACAGCGTGGCGACACCGTCCGTGAGACCGCTCTCTCTCAGGCCGTCCGTCAGTTGTTCCGTGAGGTCGACCGTATCACCGTCTCCCGCCGTTCTACACGGAATGGTACCAGTGAACACTGCCACCGTTGCCTCCAGCGCCTACTTGTCGAGTCCGCAATAGCGGTCGACCTGCTTGCCCAGTATCGCGAGGCTTCCGTCCCAGAAGTCCCTGGACCGGATGTCGATGCCAAACCTCGCCGCGAGGTCCGCCGCCTTGCCTTCACCCGTGCTGCGCAAGAGCTCCTTGTAGCGCGGGATGAACGCAGTCCCTTCTTTGAGATAGATGGCGTAGACGCCCAGCCCGAACAGGAGTCCGAACGCGTAGGGGAAATTGTAGAAGTTGTAGCCCTCCTGGTAGTAGTGGGGCTTCAGGAGCCACATGTAGGGGTGCAGATGGTCGGTGTCCAGGCCGTCGGCGTAGGTTTCCCTCTGCGCGTCGAGCATAAGCTCGCAGAACTCGTCGGCCGACAACTCGGCGGACTCTCTTCGCTTCACGACCTCCGACTCGAATACGAACCGCGAGTAGATGTCGACGATGACCGCAGACGCATCCATCAGCTGATTGTCGAGGATGGCGACAGACGCCTCCTTTGGCGCCGTGTCCAGCGCCGCGTTGAACACGATGGTCTGGCAGAAGATAGACGCCGTCTCCGCGAGCGTCATGGGCGAGCCCCGCCTCAGCGAGGGGAGTCCCTTCTGGCAGTGGTTGTGGAAGCCGTGACCGAGTTCGTGCGCCAGCGTGCCCAGCCGGTCGAAGCTGCCGTCGAAGTTCGCAAGGATGCGGGACTCGTCTACCGAGCGAACCCCCATGCAGAACGCGCCGCCGCGCTTTCCGTCACGCGGCTCGGCGTCGATCCAGTTGTGGTCAAACGCATATCGGGCGAAGTCCGCGAGCTCGTCGCTGAAGGTGCCGAACTGCTCGACGATATAGTCGCTGGCCTCGTCCCAAGTGTACTCGAGTTCAGCCTTGCCCACCGGGGCCAGGAGGTCCCACCACGGGAGTTTCTGCTTGCCCAACTTCGCCGCCTTGCTGCGGAAGAACCTGCGGAACATCGGGAAGCTGTCCTTCATTGATTCCAACAGGGCGTCGAGCGTCGCCTGATCCATCTTGTTGTTTTCCAGAGACGCGTGCAGCACGCCGTCGAAGCCACGCCGCTTCGAGAGCGTGATCGCGGTCCCCTTGACACCGTTGAGCGCGAACGCTACCGGCTCGCGGACCGACTCCCAGGCCTTGAGCTCGGCGTCGTACGCTCGCTTCCTCACGCTCTCGTCGGGGTCGCCCGCGAGGTTCCTGATCATGGTCATCGGGAGCATCTCGGTCTTCCCGTCCCGCTCGAACGGGGCCTTGAGCTGGCTGGTCACGGTGCCCTGCAGTTTGTGCATTACGCCGCCGCCGGACAGAAGCAGTTCGGAGGCGAGGTCCTCGAGCTCCGTGTCCATGCGGAACCGGCTCTCGTCGACGATGTCCTTGAGGGCAAGCTTGTGCTCGCACGCGACCGGCGCTTTGTCGCACGCGATGTCGAGGACGGGACCAAGTGAACCGACCCAGGCCTCGAAGCGAACGTAGTTCCGGTCTACGCGGACGCCCGTCTGCGCGAGCTCGCTACCGCGGCGCGCCGCCACCTTGTTGTAGGAATCCGTGGTGATGAAACTCTGCACGTACGCTCGGAGCGTGCCGTAGTGCTTGAGCATCTCATTGAGAAGCGAAATGAACTCGTCGAGAATGCCGGCTGTCGCATCGATGTCCGATGGTGGTTCGGCAAGGCGTCCGATGCCGTGCTGTTCGACCAGACCCTCCAGCTTCGTCAGCTGACTGTCGAGTCTGACCACACCGGCCTTGAAGTCGTCCGTCTCAAGACCCTTGTAAACGTTCGACAGGTCCCAGTGGGGGAGCTTAACTTGCGTCTCTGGCATGTGGTTCCTCCTGGTTGGATTGTCGCGGAAGCTACATTCTATCATGTGGAACGCGGCGTTGAAACCCGAGAAGACGCTAGGTAGTCCTTAGATATGTGAGACACTAACAGAGAAGTGGCTCGCCGGGGATGAGATGCCCCAGGCGCGCGTGTGTGTGTGCCCATGCGGCCCCGAGGAGGCAAGGGAAGATGAGAACAGTGATCCGGATCGGAGTGAGCTGTCTGCTGGTCGCGGCCGCGTGTTCTCCCGCGCCCGCGCGCGAGATAGACAAGAACTTTCACGAGACCTTCGATGTCAGCGAGGGAGTCGTCCTCAGCCTCGACTACGGCGATGGCGACGTGACCATCACTCCATGGGACCAGGACGCCATCGACGTCGTGGTGCGCTACCGTGCCGAGGTGAAGACTATCGGGTTCGGCACGGAGCCCGATTTCGATGTTGAGTTCAGGCAGACCGACAACAGAGTGACAGTGCGCGGAACCGAGAGCACCACGTCCGGCGTCTACATCTTCTACTCGATGAACGAAGACGACTACACCTACACGATCAAGGCGCCGAGCTATGTCCTCCTTCACATGAAGGGAGACGACGGCGATATGGTGGTGTCGGGGTGGCGAGCCGACATAGAGTGCAGGGTCGACGACGGCGACGTCAAGTTCAGCGATGTCGTCAGCGGGAACACGGAAATATCAATAGAGGACGGTGACGTTCGTCTGTCCGAGCTGTCCGGTGATCTCGTCGTCAGGGGCGACGATGGCGATGTAACCATCACGAACAGCACTCTCACTCATGCGCTCTTTGTACTCGAGGACGGAGACATTCGGATCTCCGACAGCGAGGGGAACTTCGACGCCACGGTCGACGATGGTGACGTTACCCTGAGTAGAGTCACGGCGTCCGTCGTGGACGTGCGTGGTGAGGACGGCAGCGTCGACCTGGACGTGACCGGCGACTCCGACATACACATCAACGTGACGACGGACGACGGCGACGTGACCATCAGGCTGGGGAGAGGGCTCTCGTTTCAGTACCTCGTGACGATGGACGACGGTCGCGTCGACATTGACCTCGACGGAGAGACAGACGCGGAGAGCGGCGAACACAGGATGTCGGGCAGGGTCGGGACCGGCGGGGGACTCGTTCGCGTCAGCACGGCGGACGGAAGCGTGGAGCTCACGCACGCGGACTAGACCCGTGGAGCTCGCGCACGCGGACTAGACCTGCGGCCGCTCAGGGGTCCGCAGAAACCTCAAGATGATCCTCAGTGCGAACCAGAGGACCGCGGCAACGAACGCGACCAACACATACCAGAAGTCACCCGAGAGCCTGGGCGGAACATCGCCCAGGTTCTCCATGAAAATAATCTGTGCGATCGCCACGAAGAACCCGAGCGTGGCGGTCTCTATCCAGAGGATCTGGTTCTTCAGGAACTCCAGGCTCTCCTCACGCCTCTCTGGTGAGAACCAGTAGTTCTTGTTGCGGACGTTGATGAGGGCCACGGGGATCCGGCCGAGTGTGAGCGCCAATCCCAAGCCGAACAACACGAAGAACGCCTCCATGGCGCCGAAAAGCACCATAAACTCGCCCTTACTGCTCCAGCCGTCAGCCTCTCCGGACGCCGCGAAGTGAACGGCGAGCCTCTCGGGCAACTGGGGATAGTAGTGGAGCATCTGCACGGCAGCGACGGCGGCAAGCAGCAGCAGAACCGTCACGGGTGCCCTGTCGAGTCTCATCGGCGATCCTCATCGAGGGGTGCTCTCCCGGAATCCACCTGGTCTCGCGTTCCCCGTGGGCTCGACTCGCTCTCAAGGATGGAATAGAGGCGCGAGCTGCGCCACTGTCCCCTCAACCAGGTATCGTCCCGCATGGTTCCTTCCAACTTCATTCCGACCTTCTCGAGCACGCGCGCCGACCGCGTGTTCCTGGCGTCACAGGTCGCCCAGATCCGGTGGAGGCCGAGGCGCTTGAAACCGAATCCGATCAGCCCCGCGGCGGCCTCCGTCGCGAACCCATCGGCCCACGCGTCTCTGCGCAGACAGTATCCCATGTCCGCCGCGCGGAAGCCCTCGTCCGCAACACGGATCCCGGCGCCGCCAATGAGGCGGCCGTGCTCTCGCACTGTGACGGCGAGTTCGAAATGAAGCCTCGGATTCCGATGTCGGGAAGCGATGGCACGCTCGATGAAGGCCCTGGTCTCGTCTTCACTGTTGGGTCCCCATGGCATGTAGTGATAGACCTCCGGGTCGACCGCATACTCGTGGACGCTCTCCCAGTCGTCCCGGCAGAACTCCCTCAGTTCGAGTCGTTCGGTATCGATCGTAAGATCCCCAGCCATTCCTGCTCCCACCGGTCGCCTACAACAGCAGGCAGGCCTCAGCCGCCAGCCACAGGAGATCTTCCCTGACTGTCGTGCGCTTGTGCCACTCTCTGCGATCCCACTCCTCACCGCCGACGTCGTCCCCGCCGTAGAGCATCTGTGCGAACGTCACGCCCCTGAAACGAGCGACCGCGAAGAATGCGGCAGCCTCCATCTCGACGGTGATGCAGCCCTCGGACCTGCGCAGGGCGACCTTGTCCGGTGTCTCCCTGTAGAAAGCGTCCGTGGTCCACGTCTTCCCGACCGTGTAGGGTCGCCCGTGTTCGCCGAGCACCCTCTGTATCGCAGCTACCCCGTCCGGACTTGCCTCCACCTCCCGCGAGGGTGGCATGTAGTGGTAGGAAGTCCCCTCGTCGCGGACGGCGGCCCGCGGAATGATGATGTGACCCACGTCGATGTTACTGTCCAGCACGCCGGCTCCACCGCAGGCTATGAATTTCCCGCAGCCGTGCGCGATGACCTCCTCCAGCATCGCCGCGGCGAATGCCGCGGTTACGCCGGGCTGATAGACGGCGACCTCGCGGCCCTTCACCTCCACCACGTGGAGCGGGTGCCGGCCCATCTCGGATCTCATGCAGGCCGCTTCCCTCGCGCGCCCGCTCGCGACGAGCTCAGAGATGACGTCACCGAAGAAGCAGGGAACACAGTGCTCCGGGACGCCGGACGGCCGTACTTGCTCAGACGGCTCGACGACCGCACGTTTGGTGGGATCGAACTCCAGGATGGGGAAGTCCTTGGGCTTCATGCGGGCCCCGTCAGTCGGCGTCAAGCGTGCGCTTGATGAGGAGCATCGTGATATCGTCGGTCGGACTGGCATCGCCCACGAATCGGTCGAGGTCGGCCCTGACGGACGCCACAATCTCCCCGGCGGAGTTGTCGCGTTCGCGACACACGAGGTCGCGCAGGCGGTCGTCTTCGTAGAACTCGCCGTCTGCGTTCTGCGCCTCCGGGATGCCGTCGCTAAAGAGGAAGAGCATTCCCCCCGGCGCGATTGTCAGCTGTCCGGAGGCGAACGGGGCGGCTTCGAGCATCCCGATGGGAGTCCCGGTCGCGGCGACCTCCTCGATTCCGCACTTCGGCGTGAGCCAGTAAGGAGGGTTGTGCCCCGCGTTGACATACTCGACGTTGCCCGTCGGGGGGTCGAGGACCCCAAGGAAGAGCGTCGCGTAATGAATGAGATCCGTGGACAGGAATATCTGACGATTGAGCCGTGCGGCGAGTTCAGTGAGATCCGGGGAATCATCGATCAGTACCGAAACGATGGGCATGATGTTCGAGACGAGAAGCGCGGCGCCGAGGCCCTTGCCCGCCACGTCGCCCGCGAGGAAGAGAACGCGGCCGTCCTCCAGGCACTTGACGTCGTAAAGGTCGCCTCCCACCTCGAGACAGGGTTCGTGGTAGGCGCCCATCTCGTAGCCGAGAGCGCAGCCGAGGTCGGTCGGGAGGATATAGGCGAGTATGTCCTTGGCCGACTGCACCTCTCTGGCCAGGCGCCGCCGCTCCTCCTCTGCCTCAGTGAGGCGTGCCTGTGTAATCTTCACACCGATGAGGTTCGCGAGTGCCGTGAAGGTCCGAAGCTCGTCACGGTTGTACCAGAACGCCGGGTCCGTCGTGTCGGCGTAGAGGATGCCGATGACCTTCTCGTTGTCGAAGAGGGGCGCCGCCATCGCGGAGCGAATGCCCTGCGAGACAACGCTCTCCTGCTGCTGGAATCGCGGGTCCTGCTGCGCGTCGCTGGTCAGAAGGCCGGAGCGCTGCTCAATGACCTTCTGGACCATCGTGCGGCTCAGCACCAGCTCACCTTCCGCCGCGCCCAGCTTGAGCCTGGACGCCTTGATGGTCGGTTCCTCCCTGCCCTCTTCCATCAGAAGAAGCACGGCCTTGTCGCAGGTCGCGAGCTTCTCAACGAGATCGAGGATCGCTTCATAGAGTTCATCGAGGGGACGATGGGTCGCGAGGATCTCCCCGGCCTCAGCGAGGATCCGGAAGAGATTGGTTCGCTCGTCCGCGCGGTCGGCCGTGTCGAATAACTCATCCAGCGTCACGGAGGAGCTCTCTATCGAGCTGCCGTTCTGGGAGAACATTGTCTCCGCCGGCGGCACGCTCTCAACGAACTTCAGCTGGACGACGTCCGCGAACACGAGCACGTCCCCGAGCGTGAGCTCACGCGGCCGGGTTATGGGCCTCCCATTGACTAACGTGCCGTTGCTGCTCCCGAGGTCCGTCAGGGTCACCTTGCCGTCCTTGAGCACTATCTTCGCGTGAGTGCGGGAGACGGAGACGTCGGGCAGCCTGATGTGACAGGTGGCCTCCCTTCCGATTATCTGCTCGCCGTCCCTCAGGAAGTGGCAGGCGGAGCGTCCCTTTATGTTGCCTGCGAGTGCGAGGGCCATGTTGCGGTCCTTGGATAGCGTTCCGGTCTCAAGAGCCCGGCTGCGGATCCGGGCGGCTGCACGGAGGTCCGTAATCGTGAAGATGCCTCACTGCCCGACACTAGCAGACCGCCCAGGGCGTTTCAATGGGGTTTGGGGCGTCGCCCCTCTGGAACGAGGGTTTGGCCTGTGGTTTAATCGTCTGGGGAGAAGGGAGGTTTCCGCGTGCTCAACCTCGACGGACTGGCCAGGGGCAAGATGGTCGTTGTCGGGATAGGCAACACGCTCCGGGCCGACGACGGTGCGGGGTCGCTCGTGGCAGAGAGGCTGCGGGAGCGGCATCCCGGCGTCGTCTTCGACGCCGCCCAGGCGCCCGAGAACTACCTGGCGCCGATACGGCGTGCCGAACCGGATGTGGTAGTGCTGGTCGACGCCGCGGACTTCGGTGGGAGTCCGGGCGAGGTGAGGGCGGCGACGGCCGGAGACGTTGAGGGGCTGATGATGGGCACGCACGCGGCGCCCCTCTCCATGTTCATGAAGGTGCTGGGTGACGAGACACGGGCCGACGTGAGGCTCGTGGCCGTTCAGGTCGCAACCACGACACTCGGCGAGGGTCTGACCCGCGAGGTCGCGGACGCTGTCGAAAGCCTGGTGTCGCAACTTGGAGAGCTGCTCGACGGGAGGGCGGAAACATGATCAGGGAACCACGTGCTGTCCGAGCGCCGGCGTTGCTGCTGTTGTGCCTTCTTGCAGTCACCTCGTGCTCTCAGATAGAAGAGCCGGTCGTGACGATGACCGGGGTCGACTTCAGAGGAATCTCGACCGAAGGTCTGGCGTTCAAACTGCTGATGGACGTCGAGAACCCGAATGGGTTCGGCGCCGATATCAGCGAGTTGGAGTATCAGGTCTCGCTGGACAATATGGAGGTGGCCACCGGGCTGCAGAAGGACCCCGTCGCCGTGCCGGCGAAGAGTACGGTCGAGGTGGGGATTCCCTTCACCATCGTCTGGAGCGGGATAGACGATGGCCTCAAGAAGTTCCTCGACGGCGAGGAGCACGAGTGGCGCCTCAAGGGGAGCGTAAGGCTCAGCAAGGGCGCGATGTCGCACGTCTTCAGATTCTCCGAGAACGGGACGTACGACGCGCCCAGGGCGAACGACATCGAGTTCGACCTGGACCTCTAGCGTCGGCGCTTTCACGGCTACAGTCGCTTGAGGTCTTCACCGGACGAGCCCCGCTCCCGATACACTGGGAGGTCTGCAATCAAGAGGAAATACGTACCCAAAGATGAGCGCGCGATCCTGGTCGGCGTGAGTCTGCCCAACACAAGGGTAGAGGACGAGCACGAGTCGCTCGACGAGCTGGCGCAGCTCGCGCGGACGGCCGGCGCCATGGTGATCGACCGCTTCGTCCAGAACCGCACGCGACTGGACGGAAAGACATACATTGGAAGCGGAATGGTCGAGAGGATCAAGGCGGCCGCCGCGATGCACGACGCCAACATCCTGATCTTCGATGACGACCTGAGGCCCGCGCAGGGCAGGGAAATCGAGAGCGCCACGGAGATCAAGGTCATCGACAGGACCGAGCTCATCCTCGACATCTTCGCGAGGCGGGCACGCACGAAGGTCGCACGCGCGCAGGTCGAGCTGGCGCAGCTCGAGTACGAGCTGCCCCGCCTGAGAAGACTGTGGGACCATCTCCAGCGCTTGGGCGGCGGCATCGGTACGCGCGGTCCGGGAGAGACGCAGCTCGAGTCTGATCGGCGCGGCGTCCGGGTCAGGATCAAGATACTCAAGAAGATACTGAAGGGCGTCGAGATCGATCGTCAAGAGCAGCGGAAGCGCCGTGCCCAGATGGTGCGCGTGGCGCTGGTCGGATACACGAACGCCGGCAAGTCGACGCTCATGAACGCACTCTCCGGTGCGGACGTGCTGACCGAGGATCTCCTGTTCGCAACTCTCGACGCGACCACCAGGAAGCTCGAGCTTCCCGGTGGGCACGAGGCGCTCCTGACCGATACGGTCGGCCTGATAAAGAAGCTGCCGCACCATCTCGTGGTCAGCTTTCACGCCACCCTCGAGGAGGTCGCGGGCGCCGACCTGCTTCTGCACGTGATAGATGTCTCGCGGCCGCACTGTGAGCGTTTCATGGACCTGGCGGACGCGGTCCTGAAGGACATGGGTATTGGGGAGAAACCCACTCGGCTCGTCTTCAACAAGATCGACCGGGTCGCAGATGGAAGCGGGCTCGACCGGCTCGCGCGCGTGTACCCCGGCGCCGTGTTCACGAGCGCGGTCAAGGGTGAGGGTCTGGAAGAGGTCAGGCGCGCCATCTGCGCGTTCGTCGAAAGTAAAGAGGAGATCTTGAGCGTCAGAATCCCCTACAGCGAGGGACGCCTGATATCCAGCGTGTACGAAATAGGGGAGGTTCTGTCGAAAGAAGACGGCGAGGAGGCCCTCGAAATGAGGGTGCGCGTGTTGAAGGCCGACGGGGATCGGCTACGGAAGCTGGGCGTCGTCCACTGACCCGGCATCGCGCGTCAGGCAGAGCCGTGAGGCGGCCGGGGAGAGCGAGGCCTGCGTCCTTTACAGAAGGGGACGTGTCTGATAAAGTAACAGGCTGAATGGGCCCGGTTCTTGGGGCCTATTTGACTGCACAGACGCCGTCTGGCGCTCTGGATCACGAGTATCGTTCGACTGGAGAGCAGCCGGGTCACCAACACACGGCACGTCGCACCGCGCGGTGCGGACGGGAGGACTAAGGATGCCGATTCTCAACTCGAAGACTGGCAAGATGCGCAAGAAGTACTCGGCGGACGACCTCAAGACCGCCGCGAACCTGATGCGCGGTTACAACCTGGTCACTCTGGCGGCGGCGGGCTCCGGTCACTCCGGCGGGACGCTGTCCATCATGGACATTACGGCCGCACTCTATCTGCATGTGGCCAACCACGACCCGAAGGATCCCGACTGGAAGGATCGCGACAGGATCATCTGGTCGGCCGGCCACAAGGCGCCGTCGCTCTACCTGGGTCTCGGCGCCGCCGGATACTACGACATCGAGGAAGTAGTGACGCTGCGCAAGCTCTACTCTCCGTTCCAGGGGCATCCGCACTGGAAGAAGCTGCCCGGGATCGAGGCTTCGACCGGGTCCCTCGGGCAGGGACTGTCCATCAGCATCGGCATAGCTCTGGCGGCAAATCTGAACAACAGAGACCACCGCACCTATTGCCTGATGGGAGACGGTGAGCAGCAGGAAGGGCAGGTCTGGGAAGCCGTCATGGCAGCGGGCCACTTCAAGCTGGACAACCTCTGTGCGGTGATCGACAGGAATCGCCTTCAGATCGACGGGTGGGTCAAGGACGTGATGAACGTCGAGCCTCTGGCGGACAAGTACCGCTCCTTCGACTGGCACGTCATCCACATCGACGGTCACGACATGAAGCAGATTCTGGCCGCGTTCGAGGAGGCTGGTCACGTCAAGGGCAAGCCGACCGTGATTCTGGCCGACACCATCAAGGGAAAGGGTGTCGACTTCATGGAGGACATCGCCGGCTGGCACGGCAGGGCGCCGGACATGGAGCAGATGTGGGACGGTCTGGCGCAGCTGGGTCTCGACAAGCTCCTGCCGGTCAAACGGATGCTAAAGGCGGCCGAGACCCATCAGAAGAAGGCGATCAAGGTCCTCGATGCCAAGCAGCCCGGGTTCTCCAAGGACTACTTCTGGAACCACACCAAGAACATGAAGGTCGACATGGACCCCACGAGAAAGGGGTTCGGCCGCGCCCTGGCCGAGCACGGTGACGACAAGCGAATCGTCTGTCTGGGCGCCGACATCTCCGGGTCCATTACCATCAGCCAGTTCTACGAGGGCTTTCCCGAGCGCACCGATCGGTGGTTCTCGATGGGCATCGCCGAGCAGTCAGGCACCGGAGTAGCGGCGGGGTTGGCCAGGGAAGGGAAGCTCCCGGTCTTCGGGACCTATGGCGTCTTCGCATCTGGAAGGAACCTGGACCAGCTGCGAACGACGGTGTGCTACGGCGAGTTCAATGTGATGATCGCCGGTGCGCACGGCGGCGTGTCTGTCGGTCCCGACGGCGCCACTCATCAGGCGTTGGAGGAGCTGTTCCAGATGTGCGGCATCCCCAACATGACCGTCGAGGTGCCGTGTGATGCGGTCGAGACGAAGCGCGCGACGGAGCACCTGCTCTTCAAGGTCAAGGGCCCGAAGTACTTGCGGTTCGCGCGCGAGGCGACTCCGGTCGTGACGGACAAGAAGACCCCCTACAAGTGGGGCAAGGCGAACGTGATTCGGTTCCGCGGCGCGAAGCCGAAGTTCAAGGACGCGTTCAAGCACTCACTGGCCTCGAAGTACAAGAACGAGAACGAGGACATCTCGATCATCGCGTGCGGTCCCTCGGTTCCCGAGGCCATGAGGGCGGCCTGGATCCTCAAGAATGACTATGATATCGAGACCCGCATCGTGAACGTCCACACGATCAAGCCTCTCGACGAGGCGGCCATAGTGAAGGCCGCCGCGGACACGGGAGTCGTGGTGACGGCCGAGGAGCATCAGATCGGTGGGTTCGGCAATCAGGTGGCGGCCGTGATCGGCCGTGCCGAGAAGCTCTACGGCAAGCCGATCGTGATGGGCATGATAGGAGTGAAGGACCGGTTCGGTGAGTCGGGAGCTCCGTGGGAGCTGGTCAAGGAGTTCGAGGTCTCGGCCGAGCACATCGCCAAGGAGGCCAAGAGGCTCTACGACCTGAAGGTCGTGAAGACGATCGGCGCGTCCAGGGCGAAGCCGAAGGCTTCCAGGAAGCCCGCGAAGAAGACGAAGAAGGCCACGAAAAAGGCGAAGAGGAAATAGCCTTCTTCTGCTGCAATGACCATGAACAGACGGGCCGTCCCTCAGGGGGCGGCCCGTTTTCATCTGCAGTGTGAGAGGGCGCGTTATTGGCGAGCGTGTTGCGGTCCGAGACTCTTTCGGCGGCGGAGCCCTGAACTCAGCGTCGGGTGGCCGCGCTCTTCATGATGATATCGATGGCCCTCGCGGCGCCCTTGATGTGCGACTTCTCCGTGAGCACGAGCGTGATGGACTCGTAGCGGCTGCTCGCTTCATCGAGCGTCTTGGTGTCCACGCGAACCTCCGACGCGGGGAGGTCGATGTCCCTCGGGAAGCAAGCTCCGAAACCCGGGCCAAGCGTCAGGTGAAGTGATGCCGCCCTCGCCCGAATCGATGCGAGTCGCCTACCACGGTGCTTCACCACGATGACGCGTTTTGTGGCGGTCATGGCGTCTCCCACGAGTCCGTGGCGTCGGTAGAGACGCTCGATCACGCCCCGAAGGATCGTTCGAAGCAAGTTGGTGCGCAGCTCTTCGAAGAAGCCCTGAGTGCAGCCGATGAGCAGCCTGTCCGTATCGGGGATGAGGTTTCTCGCGACGAAGTCCCGGACGTTCTCCCTCGCGAGCCGGACCGGCGCTCGCTCCACCAGGAACTCCGCGACCAGATCGAGCGCGTCGGATTCGTTGCCCTGAAGTGTGCGCCTCAATACCTCCTCAAACGTCTCAGCGTCGTCGGAGACGCCCCTTGCGCCGCGCTCGTAGACGACGGCTCTGACGGGTTGCCATTTGTCGAAGCCCGCGGCGTGCACGAGGTCCGCGATCCTCCCCATCGGCAGCATCGCGCTCGCCTCGTTCGGTCCCGTGTCCGCGGCGATACGCAGGATGTCCCTGGCCAGCAGGGTGACGTCGTCGTCGGGGCCGTCAACGAATCCGAGACAGACGTCGTCGTCGATCTTCCCGATGTCGAAGATGCCGACTGCCCGCGGCGCGCCTCGGCGAGGAAGGACCAGCACCTGGTCACGCGAGAGGAGTCGTCGAATGCGCCGGCGGGTCAGCTGGGGAAACGTCCAACCGACTCCGGCCACGCCGCCGGTCGACTCGTAGCAGCTCGATTGGCGCACGAAGCGGACCACGGCGTCCAGGTCCTCGATCGTGGCGACGCACGAGCGAACGGGCGACCGCCTACTGGTCTTCCCCCACATCCATCCCGTTCTGGCGATCTGCCAGAAGTCGTTCTTCTCCGCGATTCGGCGCGACGCTTCGTTGCCTATCCAGGTGGAATAGCGGATTGTTCTGGGATTGAGCTTCGCGGCCTCGCGGAAGGTCGCTCGGTGTATCCTCTTCGAGAGGCCGAGTCCCTGATAGTCGGGATGCAGTCGGAGTCCCTCGAGCCACACCTCCCCGGGAGCGAGGAGGGAGACCTTAGACGTCCCGACGGGCTGTCCGTCGACCGTGACCGTGAGGAGGGCGCCCTTCTTCTCCGCCAGCCACCGATCCCAGACCAGCGGCATGTAGTCGTGACCGCCCCAGATGCGCGTGGACATCTCGAGGATCGCCTCGCGGTCCCCCGGGCGAGCCCTGCGGACGGAGAAGCGGCTTTTCGATGCCGCGCGAGTGCGAGGTGGCCTTCGCTTACGTGGGCTCATGCTGCGAGAATCCCTCCACGGTCCGCCTCAGGTGAGCTCATCCAGCTTGGCTACGATCTCGTCGGCGTGGCCCGTTATGCTGACCTTCGGCCAGGCGTGCAGTATCGTCCCGTCCTTGTCGATCAGGAACGTCGCGCGCGCGGCACGTCCCGTCTCGCGGAGCACGCCGTAGGCCTCGGCGATCTTCCCGTCGGAGTCGGCCAGCAGAGGGAACGTTAGCTCGTTGTTCGCGGCGAACCTCGCGTGGGACTCCACATCATCGGTACTGACGCCGATGACAACGGCGGAGCGCTTCTTGAGTTCAGCAACCGCATCACGGAGCGCCCTGGCCTCGCGAACGCACCCGCTTGTGTTATCGCGGACGTAGAAGAACAGCAAGACGTTCTTGCTCTTCGAGAAATCGGAGAGCCTGACGGTGGAGCCGTCCCAGGATGGAGCTGAGAACGAGGGCGCCTTGTCGCCCGGCTTCAGACTTGTGGACATTGTGCCTCCAGTCTCGATTCGGGTCTCCGGGCTGGGTCGGCCACGGGTGACCAGTTCCTAAGGTCGTGACCGGTCACGGCAGGCCCACGGAGACGGCAGTTTCTACGAGATTCAACGATTGTATTCCAAGTGGGACGGCTTCGCAAGCTGCGGCGCGCGGCAGGCAGCGGGGTCAGTTTCGGGGACGATTCCGGGGCCCGTTGAGTCGCCTGTCCAGTCTCCTCATCGACGCCAGTCTTCTTCTGTCAAACTCGGGCGTCTCGCCCGGGATCTCGAAGATGAACGGCAGGTGAGAGAGAGCCTTGCAGCCCACCACGGTTCGCAGGCCCTTCCGTCCCATGTGTCCCTCGGTCCACAGCGCGTGCCGATCCCGGCGTGACCCGAGGTCCGCCGAGGAGTCGTTGCCGTGGATGGTCCAGATCCTGTCCAGGCCGGGACCCGATTTGAGATCGGCCACGAGCCCGTCCAGCACCGGCTTCTCCGAGAGATCGTAGCCGAGTCCCCACAGGTGGGCGGTGTCGAGGACGATTCCCACCCTTTCTCGTGGAAACGGCGCGACCAGCCGCGCAAGCTCGTCGACAGAAAGCCCTATCTCCGTGCCCTTTCCTGCACCGTTCTCCAGCGCTACGGTCGACTCGGGCGGCGTCCGGTCCAGCGCCTTCTCGAGCATGCGAACAGCGCGGTCGATCCCCGCGTCCGTGCCCGCCCCCATGTGGTTCCCGCAGTGGACGATTACGGTGCGCGCAGAAAGCTGGTGCGCGCGGACCATTGCCGCCGTCAGGCCCCGAAGTGAGTTCGCCTGGAGCCTTTTGTCCGGTGTCGCGAGGTTGATGAGATAGGGAGTGTGCAGGACGACGGGCCCTATGCGAGCCCTCTCGATCTCCTCTATGAATGCCTCCCGCTCACGTGCGTCGAGAGCCCCCGTCATCCAGCTCATTGGATTGCCGGAGAAGAGCTGGATGGTCTCGCAGCCGACTTGGGCCGCGTAGCGGGCCGTCGCCGGCAAATCTGCCTGTTTTGGGACGTGAATCCCGAAGCGCATGAACACCTCCGTGAAGGCATCATAACACATGAATGCGTTTTCATTTGATTGTGCGCTTGCTAAGTGGTATAATCTATCATAGGTTACGGCGATTCGGGTACCTCTACCTGACTGCGGGGGCGACTCGTATCGGCGATCCCAGAGCAACGGGCCACCGGGCCTACCGGTGGCGTCACCGGCTATTAGTGTCCGGAATGAACGGACGATACTGTGAGCCCGTCCCGGGCGGTCTCGTGATGGAAACGGGACCGCGCGGACAGACAAGGGGGAAGGCATGAGGCTGACGGTGAGCCTTAGGGTGACCGCCGTCGTCGCGATTCTGCTGATGGCCGGCAGCGCGATGGCCGGGGTCGTGACCCGCCACTACGAGTTCTCGGAGCCGCTTATCACGTCCGAGGGCGACTACCATCGGATCATAATGACTGACGCGTGGAACTACGGAGACCCGGGCGAGCCCATGCTCCCCTTGGTCGGCGTTCGGCTGCTCCTCCCGCCGGGCGACGTGGTCTCTGAGGTCCGCGTGACTCCGGGCGAGAAAATCGCCATCGGCGACGCCTACATCATTGAGCCCGGGCAGATGCAGTATCCGCTCTCCCACGCGGGTCCGCGCCAGATCGCGGAAGCGGACTACCCCGCCGGCTCGACGTATCCAGCGTCGCTTCATTCGGACCCCGTATCCGGGCGCTACCGCGGGTACGGTATCGCGAACATCGCTCTCTCTCCAGTTGAGTACGAGGTGGGAAGCGGCACGGTTTCGTACTACACGAGCATGGACATCGAAATCATCACCGAGCCAGACGCAGCCGGCATGCGCGGTGTCGAGAAGATGATCGTCCACGACGCCACCACGCTCAGACGCCTGTCGGGCATGGTCGACAATCCCGCGGACGCGGTGCTCTATGCGGGCATCGAGCGCGTCCCGGAGCACGGTCGTGTGCTGGATCCCGCGCTCGCGTACAAGTACATCATCGTCACGACGAACGCTTGGGAAGGCTACCTGGACACCTACGTCGAGTGGAGAACCCAGCGCGGCCAGAAGGCCGGCGTGTTCACCAAGGAATGGATTACCCTGAACTACTCGGGTAACGACACCCAGGACCAGATCCGCAACTTCATTATCGACGCGTACGGCACGTGGACGCCGGACTACGTCCTGATCGTCGGGGACGGCGAGCCTTCTGACAGCAACGGCATTCCGCCGCGGGGCTTCTACGCCACGGCCTACGGCGAAACAGACACGAACATCGCCGCCGACCTTTACTACTCGGCCCTGGACGGAACCTGGAACAGCGACGGCGATAGCTACTACGGCGAGATCGGGGAGGAGGATTTCTACCCCGAGGTCGGTATAGGCCGCGTCGCCTGCACCGTCGCGTCCGACATCACCAACTTTATCACAAAGACCCAGCGTTACTCGGACACGCCGATCGTCTCCGAGAGCGACGAGGCCCTGATGGTCGGCGAGCTGCTCTGGACCGGCAGCCCCAATACCTACGGGGGGACCTATAAGGACGAGGTGATGTACGGCGGGACGTACAACGGATACACCACAACGGGCTTCCCCGGCACGATGAACGTCGGGACGCTCTACGAGAGAGACCTCGGGGGCTGGTCCATATCGTCGCTCATCAACCAGATGGAGACGGGGATGAACATCGTCAACCATCTGGGCCACTGCAACGTCGACTACTTCATGAAGATGGACAGCGGCGACATCCCGTTGTTCGACAACGACGGAACGGTCCACAGCCTGAATTTCGTCTACTCCCAGGGCTGCTACGGCGGTTCATTCGACAACCGCACCACGAGCGGCGGGTACGGCGGCGATTGCTTCTCCGAGAACTTCGCGTGCGACGACGACGGCGCGGTGGCCATCGTCTCGAACACGCGCTACGGCTGGGGCGACCCGGGCGGCACGGACGGCTCGTCGCAGTTCTTCGACCGCGAGTTCTTCGACGCCATGTTCGCCGAGGACATCTACCCGCTCGGGTATGTCAACGATGACTCGAAGATCGATGTTCTCTGGGCCATCAACACCGGCGCGAACAGATGGTGCTACTATCAGCTGACGGTCTTCGGCGACCCGGCGATGGAGCTCTGGACGGCCGAGCCGATCGCGCTGACGGCGACGCACAGTCCGACCGTGATGGTGGGCCAGCCAGACTTCGAGATTAGCGTGACCGATGCTTCGCGAGGCGTGGTCGAGGGTGCGATCGTCACCATCTATACGGACGACTTCTCGGTCTACGATACTGGTGTCACTGACGCCGCCGGAGCGGTGACGCTGCACCCGAACGCCAGCTCCGTCGAAATCATGCATGTGAAAGTGACGGCGCACGACCACCTGGTCAGCAACACGACGGCGAACATCATTCCCACGTCGGGCGTGTATCTCGCACTGGACGGCTACACGGTCGACGATGACACGACCGGCGAGAGCGAGGGGAACGACGACAGTCTGGTCGGCGCGGGTGAGACCATTGAGTTTCTGGTCACCGTAGGCAACTTCGGAACCGACATGGCCTACGACGTCACCGCTACACTCTCTTCCAGCAGCAGCCGGATCGACATCCGGGACAACTACGAGGAGTTCGGCGACATCCCGGGCAGCGGAACGGCGGCGTGCCTGGATGACTTCGAGTTCTCGATCTATTCCGACACGCCGGACGGAGAGGTCGTTCCTCTGACGCTGACGATGACGGACTCGAGCCTGGAGACCTGGCAGTCCTACATCAACCTGATCGTTCACGCGCCGGTCATTGAGTACGAGAGTCACATTGTGGATGACCCGCTCTACGGAGGCAACGGCAACGGTTGCGCTGAGCCAGGGGAAGTTATCTCGATCGGCGTGACGATTGGGAACTCCGGCAGCTCCGCTGCCACGGGCGTCACCGGGACGCTGACCACGACGGACCCGTATGTCTCGATCGGCGACGGTGAGGCGACGGCCGTCTTCGTGGATCCTGACGGCACGGCGACGTTCCAGCCGGACTTCGGCGTCACGATTCTCCCGACCGCACCGGTCGACCACGACATCGTCTTCAATGTCGCCATCACGGCCGATTGGGGCTACACGACGTCGATGCAGTTCAGCATCAGGACCCTTGGCGGCAGCCTCGTGGACGACATCGAGAGCGGCGAGGGACTCTGGACCCACGACAGCGTGACCGGTGGTTTCGGCGATGAGTGGCACATCGAGACCTACCGGTCGCACTCCACGAGCCACAGCTGGAAGTTCGGAGGGGCCGGATCGGGGCTCTACGGCGACTCCTGCGACGGCGCGCTCTATATGAAACCGATTTGCCTCGGCACGGACGGTTCGATGACCTTCTGGCATTGGATGGATGCCGAGGAAGAGAGCGGGACGTCGGCGTGGGACTGCGGTCTCGTCCAGATCTCGACTGACGGAGGCTCGACGTGGAGTGTGCTCTATCCGAACGGTGGATACAGCCACACGAAGAACTCCAACACGGCCAATCCGCTGCCCGAGGGCACGCCGTGCTGGTCCGGCTCTTTTGTTTGGCGTCAGGAGACTTTTGACCTGACGGCCTACGAGAGCCAGCAGGTTCAGATCAGGTTCCGGTTCGCCTCCGACGGATATGTTACGGAGGAGGGTTGGTACGTCGATGACATCAATCTGACGTCGACCGGCTCGCAGACCTCCGTGCCGGAGGATCAGGAGGTCCCCATGACCTTCGCCCTCAGGCAGAACGTCCCGAACCCCTTCAACCCGGTCACGGTGATCCAGTATCAGCTTCCGAGCGAGGCGCACGTCACGATCGACGTGTTCAACATTGCCGGCAAACTGGTCGCGACGCTGGTGAACGAAGAGCAGGACGCGGGCGTCAAGGCGGTCACGTGGGACGGAACAGGCGCATCAGGGGAGAAGGTCGCGAGCGGCATCTACATGTACAGGATGCAGGCGGGCGACCACACCTCCCGGAAGATGATGGTGCTTCTGAAGTAGTTTTTTTCTCAACGGGGCGAGGAGTCGTGTGTTCGCACTCGTCTCTTCGCCCCGTTTTTCATGGCCCTCCGCACGGAAACGCCCCGCGGACCACGGTCTCCCGGGGTTCCCGGTGGGCCCGTGGCCGGCGGAACCCGGCGTGCAGGTGAGTTGCGCCAACGGGGCTGCCTGAGTAGATTTGTGCACGTGGCATTGTGAAGCCACGGGACCCGGTGGCGCCGGAGGCTCAGGGATCCAGTATGTGTGGTGGGGCCCCGGGGCCCTGTCGAACGGCGAGAGACCGAGTGGGGGAACAGGTGGTCGTCAAGGCTTCTGGACTGTCCTATCCGAAGCACGTCTCCGAAGAGGTGGACCTCCTGGCCCACGCGCTTGGCGCGGCCGCGGAGGTGTTCCTGTTCCTGGATTACGGTGGAACTCTCGCGCCGGGCGCGCCCGGTGAGATGCTCCACCCGGAACCCGGAGTGCTCACGAAGCTCGAGCAGCTCGGAAACGAGGAGACATTCTCGGTCTTCGTTCTGAGCGGACGGACGGTCGGCGAGCTTGATACGATCCTCGGCGTTGAGAACATCGGCCTGATAGGGCAGCGCGGGTTCGAGATACGCCGGAAGTACTCCGAGACCGAGTACCCCGTGGATCCGGAATCCCTCGGCGGCCTGATTCACCATCTCGAGCTCGACGCTCACGGGCGCCTGGAGCGGTTCCGAGGTGTGTCGATCGAGAACAGGGGCTTCGCGCTGGTCCTGCACCTGAACCAGAGCGACGCGACTCTCAATCGCGAGGCCAGTCGGGAATTCCTGCGCGTGGTGCGCGATCTGGATGCGCATCAGCAGCTTGAAGTTCTCTACGGGAATGGAATCGTGGAGGCCCGGTTGGCCGGATGGCACAAGGGCGATGCCGTCAACCACATCCTCAGAGCGGCAGACGTGGAGGATTCGCTTGCTATCTACATCGGTGACGACGTGACCGATGAAGAGGCCTTCGAGGCTGTCAGGGGATGGGCCGAGATCGACGATCTCGAGGAGCCCTGGTTCATACCCGGCGATGACGAAGACGAGGAGCCGCCCCACGCGCTCACAATACTCGTCGCGGAACGGCCTCGTCCAACCATGGCTTCGCTCTTCGTTCGTGGGCCGCACGAGGTCTACGAATTCCTGTCCTCACTCGCGGCCATCGCTTCGGCCCTTCTGTAGATCCTGCGATCCGACCCGGGCGTCATGCGTGCCGGGACCACCTCTCCACTAAGTTTCTAGAGCCCCCTGACCAGCAGCACCGAACAGCCGGCCTGTGCGGTTACCGCCGCGCTCACGCTGCCCATCGCCCTGCCCTGGTCCGGGGTCCTGCCCCTGACGCCGACCACGATGAGATCGGCCCCAAGCTCCCCGGCGTACGCGACTATCGCTTCAGTGGGGTGTCCCTTCTTCAGGAGGCTGGTCTCAGCCGTAACGTTGGCCTTCTCGGCCACGTCTGCGGCGTGCGACAGGATCTTCTCGGCGTCTCCGATCAGGGCATCCTCCAGCTCGTCGATGAGGTCCGTCTTGTAGTGCTCCGGAATGTGGAAGGCGTGGCAGATGTTCAGCGTCGATCCGTGAACCCGCGCCATCCCGGCTGCTGTCTCGACGGCCCGGTCCGAGTTCATCGAGCCGTCCACCGCCACAAGGATCCTCTCGAACATCACTGTTCTCCCATTTAGAAGCACACCCGCGGGCGCCGGCGAGCATGTCCGCGCCACCCAGGCTGATGGCCGGGCGCTAGTCCGCTTTTCCTGCGCCCTCGTCCACCTTCACTCGCATGATCCCGTTCATCGGGGCCGCATCGCCCAGGTAAATAGTGGTGTGCGGGAAGGGAATCTCAATGCCCTTCGCGTCGAACGTGTTCTTCACCCTGCGTCTGAATTCTCGCCCGACGGTCCACTGTTTGAGCGGCTGCGTCGTGAACATCACCCTGATGACGACGGCCGAGTCCGCGAAGTCCTCTACCCCCAGCACCTCCAGCGGCGCCGTGATCATGGACGCGAACTGCGGGTCACCCGCCAGCTCGTCGCCAATCTCCTTCAGGACGCCCATCACCTCGTCGACGTTCTCCTTGTACGCGACGCCGATGTCGAGCACGAAGCGAGACCACACACGCGTCTTGTTGGTGACGACATCGATCGCGCCGTTCGGGATGATGTGGACGTTCCCCTCGAGGTCGCGCAGGGTGGTGGCCCGCAGAGTGATCTTCTCCACCAGCCCCGACACGCCGCCGCCCTTGATGACGTCGCCGACGTTGTACTGATTCTCGACGAGCACGAACATGCCCGAGAGGAAGTCCTTGACCAGCGACTGGGCCCCGAAGCCGACGGCAAGCCCCATGATACCGACACCGGCGAGGATTGGACCGATATCGATCCCGAGTTCCTTCAGGGCCATCATGGTAGCGACGCCCCACACCAGGATGCGGGTGATGTTCCTGATGACCTTCCCCAGCGTGGCGGCCTGCTTCTCACGCTCGTTCATCGTTGACGGGTCGTTGTCCTCGAAGGCCTTCTCCACGCGCCGCGTAATGAAGCTGGCGAGGCGCACGACGACGAACGCGCCCACGAATATCAGAATCACCCTCAGACCACTGGACATGAGCCACCTGACAACGGCCTCGACGTTCACTACCTCGCTCCAGTCTACTGACATACGAACCTCCCAAACACGTGGCTAGATCGTGAACTCTCCGTCCTTGTAGATGATCTTCCCATCGGCGTAGATCTTCCCGCCGCCGCGCATGTCGTTGACGATGTCCCAGTGCACGCCGGACTCGTTCTTGCCGCCCGATTCGGGAATGGACGCGCCGAGAGCCATGTGGAAGGTGCCGCCGATCTTCTCGTCGAACAGCGTGTTCTTCGTGAACTTCTGGATGGAGTAATTGGTGCCGATCGCGAACTCGCCCACGCGGCGCGCTCCGTCGTCCGAGTCGAGCATGACGTGAAGGAAGTCCTCGTTCTTGGACGCGCTGGCCTTGACGACCTTGCCCTTCTTGAAGGTCAGCTTGACACCGTCCGCCTCCCGGCCGGAGTAGTATGCGGGGAAGGAGAAGCTGACCGTGCCCTCTACGGAATCCTCGACGGGCCCGGTGAAGATCTCGCCGTCAGGCATGTTCGCCTGGCCGTCGCAGTTGACCCACGTACGGCCCTCGACGCTCATCGTGAGATCGGTTCCCTCGGCGACCACTCTGATCTTCTTACGCTCGTTCAACTGTCTGCAGATCTTCTTCTGCTTGCCATGCACCCTCTTCCACGCCGCGATCGGGTCCTTGAGGTGCAGCATGCAGGCCTTGAGCACGAAGTCCTCGTACTCCTCGAGCGACATCTCGGCGTCCTGAGCCGAGGCGTTGCAAGGGAACTGTGTTCC
>DAOWER010000218.1 GCA_030638405.1 Candidatus Eiseniibacteriota bacterium
CCGATTCAGACTCTTGCGCTGGACACGTGGTGCTGGGGCACGCCTGACTGCCCGGCCTGCGGGAGCCCGGTCGAGGAGTCGAGCTGGGGCACCGTCAAGGCGCTCTACAGGTAATCGGTACCGGACCGCGCCACCGGCCACACAGGCCGGCGGTCATACAGAGCAGCGAACAGGGAGCGGCCTCCGAATGGGGGCCGTTCCTTGTGCACGGCCCCCGGGTGCGCCTCGTGCACGGCCCCCGGGTGCGCCTCGTGTACGGTCCGCGGGTGTGGGACGGCCTCACCGTCCTGCCCGCATCAGAAGTGTGTGCGGGGATGTGCTCCACGCATTGACATCCGCACGGGATTGTGCTATAGTGTGCTCTGGCGGAGCACATCCGGCAGCGTCGGCTGAGTGTATGCGGCACCGGAGGGCCTCGGGATTACTGCCGGTATGGAGTGCGTGCGGCGTCGAGCGAATGGGACATCCTGGAAGAGAGCACTACCTGGAGTCTGGATGTAACGGTGGCTGCCCGTCTGGAGGGCGGCCCGGGTCTCTCAACGCGGTTCCCCGCGAGTGCCATGGGCCAGCGCAGGGAATCTGAGAGGAGAGGAAGATGAGACTCATTGCAGCGATTGTGATCGCGCTTGTGGTTCCGGCCTACGCGCTTGCCGGCCCCAGCATCGTCGGCAGCATGCAGGGATGGGATCCGGCGGACCCGGCCTACGATCTGGCAATCAGCGCTAGCGACGTCTACGAGCTGACAAAGCCGCTTGTCGCGGGGTTCTACGAGTACAAGGCGGTCGACGGTGACGCCTGGGGCCTCGACTTCCCCGTCGCGAACCAGACCTTCACGCTGGCAGCCGACGACGACGTCACGTGGTTCGTCAATCTCGGCGCCAACGTTGGCGTCAAGGAGGGCGACGAGTACGTCTTCCACAGCATGAATCCCCCGATCGTGGCCGGCGACATGCAGAGCGAGCTCGGCGGCGTCGACTGGGACCCGTACGACACGGTCAACTCCGTGATGCAGAATGGTGCCGTGGACGGCGTCTGGGAGTTCACCGCCATCATCGAGCCGGCCGGCGACTACCAGGGCAAGGTCGTCCTCAACAACAACTGGGACCAGAGCACCGGCGACAACGTGTCGTTCTACTCTGATGGCATGAACCCTGTGACCTTCACCTACGACATGTCGAACAACACGACGACCGTCTCGTCGCAGGTCGTGACGCAGCAGGACGTGCTTGTCACGTTCACGGTGTGCCTGCCCGACACTGTAGAGAGCTTCTTCGATGTCTGCGTCACGGGCAGCCACCCGTCGCTCACGAGCTGGGGATTCGGGATCCTGATGGGCCAACCCTGCCCGGAGATCCAGGCGAAGCTCTGGGCGGTCGACGTGATGTTCCCGGCCGGCAGCGACCCCTACGTCGAGTACAAGTACAAGAAGGACGACTGCCAGACGTGGGAGAACACCTGGAACCACACCTTCAGCATCGACGATTCGTCGCCGACGCAGATTCTCCTGCCGGACGTCTGGGAGTATCTCGCGACCGAGTGCCCGGACTGCTCGAGCCCGGTCGAGGACGCGAGCTGGGGCACCATCAAGTCGATATACAGGTAGCCGGGGCTTGATCATCCGAGACTGATTCATTCCGCGCGAGGCCCCGGCGACACGTCGTCGGGGCCCCGTGCGCAGAACGGAGCGTGACAGAGGGGCCGAGGCGGCCCCAGCCGACTGGACGGACAGGACGAACACTCCCCCCTGAGGGGAGAAGGAGGTCAGTATGAAGCTCATTGTGGCGACCGTGGTGGTTGCCCTTCTGCTGGTTCCGGGGGCCGCGCTGGCGGGTCCGAGCATCGTGGGCAACTTCCAGGGCTGGGACCCCGCGGACCCGGCATCCGAGCTCGGACCCGCCAACGCCAACGGGGTCTACGAGCTGACGATCTCGGCGGGCAACTCACTGCATATCTACAAGGCCGTCGACGGTGATGCGTGGGGCCAGGACTTCCCGAGCAGCAACCAGGAGTTCACGCCCGGAACGCCTCAGGACGTGACGTTCCACGTCAACCTCGGCGCGGTTCCCGGCGTCAAGGAGGGAGACGAGTACGTCTTCCACAGCCTGAATCCTCCGATCGTCTGCGGAACGCTGCAGAGCGCGCTCGGCGGCAGCGACTGGGACCAGACTGACACGAGCACGACCGTGATGTCCGACGGCGACGGCGACGACGTCTGGGTGTTCAGCTCCGTCATCCCCACGGGCAGCTACGAGTTCAAGATCGTCCTCAACAACAACTGGGACCAGAACACATCGCCGAGCAACATCCCGTTCGGCTCGGACGGCGTGAACCCGGTGACGTTCAAGTACTACATGGCGACCAACACGACCGAGGTCATCACGGCCGCAGCGCCGACCGTGATCAGCGCGCCAATCGACTTCGACGGCACCGAGGCCGACCTCCTGGCGGTGCAGTTCTCGAAGGACGTCGAACAGATTTCCGCCGAGACCGAGGCCAACTACGCCATCACGGGCGGTCCGAGCGGGCCCTACACGGTCACGACGGCTACCCTCGACGGGGCCGACGCGAGTCTGGTACACCTCGACCTCGCCACGCCTCTCTCCGAAGGCTACGACTACACCGTGACGGTGACCGGCGTCACCGACCTGGACGGAATCCCGATCGACCCGGCCGCGAACACGGCCTGCTTCTACCTCCACAGGGTCAACTTCGAGATCAACATGCATCTCTACATTGCGGCGAACGGCGTGCCGACGTCGGTTCACATCCAGGGCGACACGCACCCGCTCACGTGGGACCAGTGCGGTGGGGCGGAGCTCCTCGACGGCGACGCGGACTCCACGTACGTCGTGACCGAGTACTTCACGATGCACTACACATGCGGCGCGAGCGCCGAGTCGACGCAGGTCAAGTACAAGTACATCGTCAACTGCACGGTCTGGGAAGGCGATTTCGACTTCGGTCACTACGTGACGCTGGACCCGAACGCCGCCAGCCAGACCGCGAATGTCTGGTGGGAGGACATCGCTCCGGGCGACCACATCACGTGCGACGTGGGTGTGCTCTTCCAGGTCCACGACTCGCCGGTCTGCGCCAGCGGGCTCTTCGTCCGCGGAACGGAGGCGCCGCTCGACTGGACGACCGGTGTCGCGCTTCTCGACGACGGCACGGGTGGTGACGTCACGCCTGGCGACGGCGTCTTCAGCGCCGAGGTCGTGTTCCCGATCGGCACGTACAGGTTCCTCCAGTACAAGTACTTCTGCGCCGAATCAGACACCTCCGGAGCGTACGAGTGCGAGACGCTTCCCGACAGGACCCTGACGCTCGACGATGTCAACGGCTGCGTGACCGTCCGCGAGGGCCCGATGGTAATAGAGGACCTCTGGAACTGGTGCGAGCCCGTGACGGGCATCGGCCAGAACATCGAGCAGAAGACCTGGGGCGAGATCAAGAGCATCTACAGGGTCAGGTAGGAGTGGTGCTCCCGGCACGGCGGGCCGCGGCGGCCGGCCGGCGGCGTGAGACACCAGCACGACGAGAGGCCGGCGGGGGTGCAACCCCGTCCGGCCTCCTCTTGTCCTAAGAGGGAGAGGGGGCGACCATCCCGGAAGTGGCCATTGACAGCCCGGCGCCCGTGTCATAGCTTTGGCGGGTGCTTCGCGGGCCTTGAGAACCCCGAAAACCGTGCTGTGGGGCCGTATTAAGGGACTAAACCAAGTGGTGGGCGACCGTGTCGGATAATGTGAGCGGGAGAAGCGGGCAGACCCGGGAGGACACGGTCCAGCTCGTAGAGCGTCTGAAGGCCGGGGATGAACAGGCCTTCGAGGAGCTCGTCGGGACCTATCAGGAGAGGCTCTACCGGGTCGCCTGGCGCATACTGCGCGACGATGAGAGCGCTGAGGACGCCGCGCAGGAAGCCTTCATCAAGGTCCACCGGCACATTGCCCGCTTCGAAGGGCGCTCGAGCCTGTACACCTGGATGTACAGGATCACGGTCAACATCGCGCTCAACAAGCTCAAGCGGGACAGATTCAGGCAGATGATCCCGCTGGGGGACATGATCCGGCCCGACAAGAGCCCCCGGTCCGATCCATCAAGAGCCGCAATGGGTTCGGAGATCATTGACAGAGTGAAGGAGGCGGTGGAGACACTACCGGACAAGCAGCGGGCCGTCTTCACCCTGAAGTTCTACGAAGGACTTAGTCACAAGGAGATCGCGGGAGTCGTCGGCTGCTCCGAGGGAACATCGAAGGCCAACTACTTCCACGCGATCAGGAAGCTGCGGAAACTGCTGGGAGATCTGAGATAACAATGCGTTGCGATGAGGTACAGAAGAGACTCGCGGAGTTCATGGAAGAGGAGCTCGATGCCGGTGAGCGGGCGGCGGTGCGTGAGCACCTCGCGACATGTGACGCCTGTGCGTCCGAACTCGCCGCCTTTGAGCGGACCATGATGCTCCTCGAGGATGACGGCTACGTCGAGCCTGAGCCGTTCTACTGGACCCGCTTTCAGGCGGGTCTCAGGGCCAGACTTCGCGACGGGAGCCGCCGCTTCGCCTTCGTCCCGCGCCTCGAGAATCTCGCCCCCAGACTCGCCCCCGTTGCTGCCGCTGTTCTCCTGTTCGGTATAGGGCTCGGGTTCGGCCTGCAGCCGATCCTCAACGTCGTCGGGACGTCGGATGATAGCCCCGGGACGTTCGTCGAGCGTACTACCGACGACAGGGATCCAGTCGTCTCGCCCCGAAGCAAGTCGCTCGTCGAGAGCGGCGGGCTCACTCGCGAGATGGCGCGGTACGCGGCCAACGCTCCCGACACGCTCAGACCCGAGAGCTTCGAGTCGGCCATCGATCAGCCGCAGATCATTCTTGCGACTGACGAATCCTGGCCGGCGGTCGAACGGCGCATCGGAGAGCGGAGCTTGGGGGAATAGCGGGTCTCGCGCCCTGCCGCGGAAGGTCGGGCGTGTGAAGCGGGAGGAAGAGCGCGGACGGGCGGGAGTCGGCCTGTTCGGGACAGTGGAAATCCATCCCGTGGCGGGCTGCGGCTGACGCAGGACAGATATGGGCACCATGTGGATACTTGCTGATGGAACGGGAGGCCGCCCGGACGGGCGGCCTCCCGTTCGTGTACCGGGCGCGCGCGCGTAGGCGCTCCTCGGGGCGCCTTTTGGGCTTGCCGCCCGCACGGCGCTGTGGTACGTGTGCACGACACGCTACAGGTGGCCCGCTCCAGCCGTGGGGCGGCCCCGTGCGAAATGGAGACGACAGGGATGAAGATTCTCGTGGTGGGAAGCGGAGGGCGCGAGCACGCGCTCGTGTGGAAGATCGCGCAGAGTCCTCTGGCCGGGGAGATACTCGTCGCGCCCGGAAACGCCGGCACGGCGACGCTGGCCAGGAACGTGGCCGTCGCGGCGGACGACATCGAGGGACTCGTTCGGCTCGCCGCCGACGAGCGCGTCGACCTGACGGTCGTGGGACCCGAGGTTCCCCTGACGATGGGGCTTGCGGACCGGCTGGCCGACGCGGGGCTCTCCGTCTTCGGGCCGTCCACGGCCGGGGCCCGCATCGAGGGCAGCAAGTGGTTCGCCAAGGAGCTGATGCTCAAGGGGGGCATACCGACGGCCCGAGCGTACCTCGCGGACACGCGGGGGGAAGCCCTCTCTCGCGCGGACGAACTGGGCTATCCCGTCGTAATCAAGGCCGTCGGACTCCTCGCCGGCAAGGGAGTCATCATCGCTCAGAGCGCCGCCGAGGCCGA
>DAOWER010000186.1 GCA_030638405.1 Candidatus Eiseniibacteriota bacterium
AAGCTGTCGCCCTCGGTGCTGAGATCCTCGGCGCCGGCCTCGAGCACAACCTCGAGGATGCTGTCCTCGTCGTGACCCTCGGACGGAATGGTGATCACGCCCTTCTGTGTGAAGTTCCACGCGACGCATCCACCCTCACCCAGATGTCCGTTGTGCTTGCCCAGGATGTTGCGGATCTCGCCGACCGTCCGGTTCTTGCTGTCCGTCAGCGTGTCTATCATGAGCGCCACGCCCTCAGGACCGTATGCCTCGTAGACCGCCTCTTCGTAGATCACGCCCTCGATCAGCCCCGCGCCCTTCGCGACGGCCTTGTCGATCTTGTCGTTCGGCATGTTCGCGGCCTTGGCGGCCTGCACCTCGGCCCGGAGCCTCACGTTCGTGTTGATGTCCGCGCCGCCCGCGCGCGCCGCGACCTCGATGAGCCGGGCGTGCCGGTTGAAGATCTTGCCGCGCTTGGCGTCAAGGGCGCCCTTCTTGTGCTTGATGCTGGCCCACTTAGAGTGTCCTGACATACATGTCCTCCCTGTCCGGGCGCCGCTGGGTCAAGGACAGCCCGTGAGGTGTTGCGTCGGCTGACCCCTTCGCTACGCGACTTCTTCCGACTTCTCGGACTCGGCAACGACCTTCGCCTGGACGTCGCCCGGGACCTCCTCGTAGTGCGAGAACTCCTGCTCGTAGAAGCCGCGGCCCTGCGTGATGGACCGCAGGTGTGTCGAGTACTTGTAGAGTTCGGCCAACGGCACCAGCGCGGTGACCACCTGATAGCGTCCCCGCTGCCCCGTTTCGCGGATCTTGCCGCGGCGAGACGACACGTCGCTCATGACATCACCGAGGTACTCGTCCGGCACGGTCACCGTTATGCTGTAGATGGGCTCAAGCAGCACAGGATTGGCATCCGCCGCCGCGAGTCGGAAACCGATGGACCCCGCCATCTTGAACGCGTTCTCGTTCGAGTCGACGGGGTGGAACTTGCCGTCGTAGACCGCCACCTTGACGTCGACGACCGGGTAGCCCGCCAGGACGCCCGCCTCCATGCGTTCCTTGACGCCCTTCTCGACCGCCGGGATGAACTTGGACGGGATGGAACCACCCACGACCTCGTTGGCGAATTCGAAGCCGGACCCCCGCTCCACGGGCTCGAGCCTCAGCCACGCGACACCGAACTGGCCGCGTCCGCCGGTCTGCTTCTTGTACTTGCCTTCGGCGGAGGCCGTCGCCCGGATGGTCTCACGGAACGGGATCCTCGGCTTCTCGCGCTCGAGCTCGACGCCGAACTTGTCCTTCAGCTTCTCGATCATGACATCGAGGTGGAGGACGCCCAGCCCGGAGATTATGGTCTGCTTGATGACACGGTCGTAGCCGGCCGTGAAGGTCGGGTCCTCCTCGTGCAGCTTCGCAAGCCCCGTTGCTATCTTCTCCTCGTCGCCTTTCGTCTTGGACTTCACCGCCTCGGACAGCACGGGTTTCGGGAGCTCGACGGTCGGAAGCACGATGGGGTTCGCCTTCGTGCACAGCGTGTCGCCGGTGGAGGTGATCTTGAGCTTCACCACGCCCGCGATGTCGCCGGCCGAGACCGATTCCATCTCCTTGCGGTCGTGCCCGATGAGAGCGTAGATGCTGCCCATCCGCTCGCTCTCGTTCTTGGTCGAGTTCAGGACATCGCTCCCGGAGCTCATCGTCCCTGAGTAGACGCGGAAGAACAGAAGCTCACCGACGTGCTGCTCAGAAACAGTCTTGAAGACCAGGGCCGAGAACGGCGCATCTGCGGTGGCGGGAAGCGTTACCTCGTCCTCTCCACCCGGCTTCGTGCCCCGGACCTCAGGAGTGTCCGCCGGAGCGGGCATGACTCCCGCCACCAGATCCAGGAGCGGCTCGACGCCGGCGGTCGAAGTCGCGACGGTTGCCACGGCGGGCACGATCGTCGCAGCGGCGACACCGGCCCTGAGTCCCCCGCGAATCTCGTCCGGGGTGAGCTCCTCGTCCGAAAAGAACTTCTCCATCAGCCCTTCGTCAGATTCGGCCGCGGCCTCGATCAGCTGGGTCCTTAGCTCGGCCACCTCCTCGGCCATATCGGCCGGGATGTCTTCCTTCTTGGCCTTCCCCGAACCCTCCGTGATGTAGGCCTTCTGCTCGATCAGGTCCACGACGCCCTTGAAGCCCTCTGCAGCGCCGATCGGGACGACGACGGGAGCGACACGCGCGCCCAGAACGTCCGCGGCAGCATCGAGGCACTTCCTGAAGTCGGCGTGCTCCTTGTCCATCTTGTTCACGCAGATCATCCGCGGCTGGTTCGACGATTCAATCATCTGCCAGACCAGCTCGGTGCCGACCTCGACACCCGCAGGTGCTGCAAGCACGACGATGGCGGCGTCGGCCACACGGAGCCCGGCCTTGACGTCACCGTAGAAATCGGCATATCCGGGGCAGTCGAGGATGTTGACTTTCGTCCCGTTCCAGGTGCAGTGCCCCAGGCCGAGGTTGATGGTTATCTGCCGTTTCTTCTCGTTTTCGGCGAAATCGAGAGCGGAGGAGCCATCGTCCACCTTGCCCATGCGTGACACGGCCCCGCCGGTGAACAGCATCGCCTCTGCCAGGGTCGTCTTACCTGCGTCGCCGTGGGCGATCAGGGCGATATTACGAATCTTGTCTGGTGACAACGACTTCATGGTGCGTCCTTCCCAAGGGATCGAGCGTACTCAACCGTGACTCAATGCTGGACTGTATCAAACGATAGAAGATACCAGCTGTACAGGCACCAGTCAACCTGAAACTCCGATATTCGGCTTGCCTGACCCCTCCCCCCGTGGTATCTTCAGGAGGTTGTGACGGCCCATCGATCCGGGGCCGCGGCGAGCCCTCGACGCGGGGGCTCGAAACAGCTCAGGTCAGATAGCAGCTCGTGGAGAGCATCCAGCAACCACGCACGGAGGCACCATTTTGATGCTAGACAAGCTCCGCTCGAACATGAAGGTCTTCCTCTGGATAGCGGCCATCGCCTTCATCGTCAGTATCGGCGCGGGCACCATATTCGGAAGCCGCCGCCGCGGTCAGAACCAGACGCCCGAGCAGGGACTCATCGGCGTCGTCGAGGGCGTGCCCATTCCGTACCGCGACTTCTCCGACGAATACAGGCAGAGGATCGTCAACTACGCGCAGCAGAGCGGCACAGAGGTCTCGGATGCCTCGCGGGACGCTATCCGCGAAGAGACCTGGAATTCGATGGTGACCGACATCCTCGTCACGAACCAGATCGAGAGGCTGGGCATCGACGTGCCAGACCAGGTGGTCTTCGACGTCCTCTGGAACAACCCTCCGCAGTCCGTATATCAGGCGCCGGCCTTCCAGGACGCGAACGGCAACTTCAGCTTCGACGCGTATCACCGCGAGATCCAGCTGCACCCCGAGCGCTGGGACGCCGTCGCCAGCTACTACAGGGGCTCTCTCCAGCGACAGATACTCCAGCGCGAGATCCAGTCGGCCGCGATGGTAAGCGACAACGAGCTGTGGGACGAGTTCGTGGCGCGGAACGAGAAGGTCCGCGTCTCCTTCACCAGCATCGACCCGCGCAGGCTTTCGCGGGTGCCGCTGAAGCCGACCGAAGAGGAGGCCCGCGAGTACTTCCAGGCTCACAGGGCGGACTTCGAGCGGCCAGCGACGGTCATCCTCAGCTTCGTGGACCTCCCGAAGATCGCGACGCCCGAGGACGAGGACGACATCGTCCTCCGGCTCGAGGAGCTGGCCTCCGCCGTCCGGGAGGGCGAGGACTTCGAGGAACTGGCCAGGGTCTATTCCGAGGGACCGAGCGGACCGCAGGGCGGCGACCTTGGCTTCTTCGGCCGCGGCGCCATGGTTGAGGAGTTCGACGAGGTCGCGTTCGGACTCGGGATCGGCGAGGTCAGTGACCCAGTCAAGACCCAGTTCGGCTACCACATCATCAAGGTCGAGGACAGGAGGACCGAGAACGGGGAACTCCAGGTCCACGCGCGCCACATACTGATGGAGATAAGGCCCAGCGAGCAGACGCTCGTCGAGCTCGAGCGCGACCTGAGAGAGCTCTCGGAGCTGGCAGAGAAGAGCGGGCTCCCAGCCGCCGCCGACGAGCTGGGCTACGACATCAAGGCGACCAGCCCCTTCGTGGACGATCGCTACATCCCCGGCGTCGGCAATCTGAGGCCCGCGGTGAAGGCCTCGTTCGAGAGCGACGTGGGCTCGCCCATCGGCCCGTACGTCACCCCCGATGCCTACTACATGTTCGAGGTCGCGGAGAAGCTGCCGAGCGTGCTTCCGACCTACGACGACCTCGCCGGGGAACTCCAGGGAGAGGACCCCGAGCACCCCGCAGCGACGGCCCTGATCCGGGAGCGTCAGAGCGACCGCGCTTCCGCCATCGCCGAGGAGATAGCGGCGCTGGTCCGGTCCGGCCGGCATCTGGAGGAGGCCGCGGCCGCGAGTGGCTACCAGGTCACGCAGTCGGAGCCCTTCTCTAGGAAGGACTACGTGCCCGGCATCGGCAGTGGCAACGCGTTCGTCGGCGCCAGCTTCGGCCTCCGGACCTCACAGACGAGCGGCGCCGTTCACGTAGAGGACCCCGACCGCTACTACGTGATCCGCGTCGAGGAGAAGACGGCCGCGAACCAGCAGGAGTTCACCGAACAGGAAGCTCAGCTGCGCGCACAGCTCCTCCAGCGCGAGCAGATGCAGGTGTTCTCTGCGTGGCTGGAAGACCTGGTGGCTGACGCAGAGATCAACGATTACCGCGACTCGTTCTTCTAGACCAAGCGGCACGAGGGCACGCGACCGTATCGGCGTTCAGATAAGACGAGAGACCTGCCACCTTCGGGCGGCAGGTCTCTTTCATGTGGGACGGGACTGCTCGGGCGTGGGGCCGGCTCGCGTCAGCCCTCGGCAAGCCAGGAGTGGTCGGCACCCACGATGATGACGATGTCCTCGAGCGGCGTCTCCGGGATCTGCTGGATGACGTTCGGGATGCGGAGCATGCGCGCGACTTCTATGGCCGCGCCCATATCGCCCGCGCGGTCCACCACGATCGTCTCCTCATATTCGAAGCTGTCCGCGTTCTTGAAGTCCACGACGTCGAGACCGCGCGCTCGCAGATAGCGGGTGGTCCTGAGTCCGACACCTTCGATCCCGCAGCCGTTCAGCACGAGAACGGCGGACTCGACCTCCCTGGTCGGACGCGGGGCGAAGAGCCCGTAGATCGAGACACCGAAGTAAGTGACGGCCGCCAGAAGGACGAGCACGCCGACGCTGTAGAGCACCGACGAGGGCGTCGCCTTGCGCGTGCGTCTCTTCCCTGAGCTCTTCTTGCGTGTGGTCCGCTTCTTCGCCACGCTGCCGCCCTTCCTACTTGTCCAGGTGCGCCCTGAGACGGTGATAGGTTTGCTGGAGCGTCTCGGGGAGCACGCGCGTTTCCCCGACCACGGGCATGAAGTTCGTATCGCCCTCCCAGCGCGGCACGATGTGGACGTGCACGTGTCCCGGAATGCCCGCCCCCGCACAGTGGCCCATGTTGGCGCCCACGTTCATTCCCTGCGGAGAGAACGCGCGCTCCAGAATACGCTCTGCATGGGCGATGTTGTCCATGACATCACAGCGTTCTTCAGCCGTCAGCTCGGTGAAGCTGCTGACGTGTCTGAACGGGGCAATCATCAGGTGGCCGTTGTTGTAGGGGTACGCGTTCAGCATGACGAACGAGTGCGGAGTCCGGAGGAGGATGAGATTAGCCTCGTCGTCGTTCTGTGGTGGCTTCGAGCAGAAGATGCAGCCTTCGGAGCTTCCCGACATCAGGTACTCCATTCTCCAGGGTGCCCACAGCCTGTTCATCCCTCTTCCCCCACCTCCCCGAGCACCAGGTTGTCGATCAATCTTGTCTTGCCGAAGAAGACCGCCAGCGCCAGCATGGTGCCCGCACGAAGCTCCGCGACGTCGTCCAGCGACTTCCAGTCGACGGCCGAGACGTACTGCACTTCAGC
The DNA here is from genome assembly GCA_030638405.1 of Candidatus Eiseniibacteriota bacterium. Taxonomy (GTDB): domain Bacteria; phylum Joyebacterota; class Joyebacteria; order Joyebacterales; family Joyebacteraceae; genus JALGZG01. Next base: position 5,994 of record DAOWER010000186.1, read on the forward strand.
ATGCGGCTTCGCCTCGATCATCGTGCGGACTTCCCCAAGCACCTTCGCGGCGTCGGTCTCGCCGGAATCGTACAGAGAGCGGGCGTGCCCAAGCGCCGCGCGCAGCACGGGAGCTTCGGCGCGCTCCTGCCTGCTGAGGTAGGCGTTGCGCGAGCTCATCGCGAGACCGTCAGGCTCGCGTACCGTCGGACCGCGGACTATCTGCACGTCCAACCCCAGATCCTCGACCATGCGTTCGATTATGGCGGCCTGCTGCCCGTCCTTCTGGCCAAACACGGACAGGTTCGGGCGGACCGCCTCGAAGAGCTTGGCGACGACGGTGCAGACGCCGTCGAAGTGCCCTGGGCGGAACGCGCCGCACAGCTTCTCACCGAGCCTCTGCACGTGAACGACGGTCGCGTAGCCCCGCGGATAGACGTCGGACGCCTCGGGCGCGAACACGATGTCGGCGCCGGCATCCTCGAGCAGAGCGACGTCCCGCTCGAGGTCGCGCGGATACCTGTCGAGGTCCTCGCTCGGACCGAACTGCGTCGGATTGACGAAGATGCTCACGACCACGCTGTCGGCGAGCTCACGCGCAGTTCGGACCAGTGTCAGGTGCCCCTCGTGAAGGTAGCCCATCGTGGGCACCAGACCGATGACGCTGCCAGAGGCTCTGAGCGCCCGCGCCCTCTCCTTCATCTCTCCGACCGTGCGGATGATCTCCATCGCGGGCACTCCGCTCTCCGCTCAGTAGCTCTCCTCGAGGTCGGGATACGCGCCGGCCTTGACGTCCCTGACGAACCCCTCGGCGGCCTCGGAGACCACCTTGCGCGCGTCCCCGTAGCTGCGGACGAACTTCGGCGCCGGTCCGTCCGCGTATCCGATGATGCCGTTGATCACAAGCACCTGCCCATCGCAGTGCGGACCCGATCCGACCCCGATCGGCGGGACCGGCACCGTCGCTGTTATCTCACGTCCCAGCTGCCACGGAATGGCCTCGAG
>DAOWER010000268.1 GCA_030638405.1 Candidatus Eiseniibacteriota bacterium
GACTACTACGAGCACATCGAGAGCGTCCGCAAGAACGCGGCCTCCCTGATGCCGCTCTGCACCGACCATCTCAAGAGCACCACCGTCTTCGCGGACATGTTCTCCCCCTCATACGCGGGCAACGTCCCGGAGGACTTCGCACGCCGGAGCGCCTTCTTCAGGGGGACGAAGTACTGGCGGGATCTCATCGAGATGATCAAGCAGGACGACAGCCGCCTGCTCAAGCGATACATTTCTGACCTCGATGCGCTCCCGGCCGCCTCGAGAGCGAAGACCATCGACTCGCTCGCCGGCTGCGCCGACCACGCGCTCGGCACCGTGATGGCGGTCATCGCGATCCTCTCCGAGAACAGGGACTGCCCGGGGTGCGGCCGGCTCTTCGAGGAGCTGAGCACCGCGTTTCGGAGAAGGCTCATGGACGCGCCCTACGCGGGGGTTCGCCTGATCGAGCTCTTCTTCAGATGGCCGAGGCTGGTCAATCGGTACCTGCTCAGTCTGGGCGACGATGCAGTGCGGGAGATATCCGAGCTTCTCGACACGGACATATGGGATCCGGAGGTCGTCCTGTGGCGAGACAGGCTGCAGAGACTGCTCGACGTCCACACCGGATCCAGCCGCTACTTCCTGCGCTTCCTCGAGAGGGCCGGTGAAGATTACGAGTCGTGCCTGACGAACCTGGACGACCAGAGCGCGCTCCGCGATATCTCAAGAGGCGTGATAGCGGCCGTCGACTCCGAGACCGAGTACGCCGCGAGGACAAAGAAGCTGGGGGACTACTACGATCTCGAGTTCCTCCGCATCGGACTGGGCACGCTCTCCGGAGAGCCGGCGTCGAAGACCGACGCGCAGTTCACGCGGGTGGCGGACACGTACATCGAGAACCTGTTCGACAGCTGCAAGCGCGAAGTGGACCGCAATGAACGATTCCGGGTCTCCACCCACGACCTGCTGGCCGTCTATGCGACCGGGGGCCTGGGGCGCGAGCAGGCCTACGACGACGACTTCGATCTGATGATACTTCTCAACACCAGCCACGAGGACGTGCGGGCCTACGCCGACAGGATCGTGGCGAAGATGAACGTGGAGATCATCAAGAGGGGTACGCTGCCGCACTACCGGTTCGCCGACCACTTCGGGCACTACGTGACGACGCTGACGGAGCTCCAGGAGTTCCTGGACACGGAGCGACCCGATGCCTTCGTTGACAGGTCCCAGATCCTCGAGGCGCGAATGATCGTGGGCACGAAACGCTTCGCGGAGGCTTACTGGCGGCGCATCGTCCGCGGGCGCCTGTTCACCAAGCGCCTGGACTACGTGGCGAGTATGAGGAAGGAACTCGAGTCGCGTCACGCGGACGCGGTGGCGAGTGGTCTCGGGTCCACCGACGTCAAGGACGGCATCGGGGGGTTGAGAGACATCCTCATGCTGCTTCTGATGTACAAGACCGCGTTCAAGATCAGGCACCCCGTCAACACGGGACTGCTTCCCATCATAGCCAGGAGGGACGCTGCTCACGCGTCGGAGATGGCCTGTCTAAGCGGCGCTCTTGAGTTCCTGAAGAATCTGAGAAACGCCTACCGGTTGTCCGTCGGCGCTGAGGATACGCTTCGGCCCGAGTACTTCGATATCGTCGCATCAGCGATGAACACGGACTACAAGCACGAGCCCGACGCCGGCGAGCGGTTGCTCGCGGAGTACGAGGAGCGCACCGGGAGGGTCGCCGAGGTGGTCAACACGCTCTCGGCGGAACTTGAGCGGTCGCTCGAGAGGGGGGAGATGTGATCAGGACTGCCGCAGGTCGAGGAATCGTGAGCATCCTGATGGCCGCACCCGGGAGAATCGTGAGCGTCCTGATGGTCGTGGTCGTCTGTCTTCTTGTCCCGTTCGCAGCTCCGGCTCAGCCTGCCGCTCAGGCTGAGGCCGTTGGCAGTGCGGCGGTTGTGAAGGTCGAGCCGCTGGGCTACCGCCTCGAGGATGAAGCAGTGGTGTTTGCGTTCGACCGCAGCCAGCATGAGTTCGCGACGCGCGGTGACAGCGGGGCGCGAGTGGCGATGGCCGATATCGAGCTGTCTGAGCGCTCCGGTGTCGCAGTGGCCGGGGGGTTCAACGCTTGGTCGACGGACGCGTGGATGATGGAGCTGGTGGAGCCGGGCGTCTACGAACTCCGCCGGCCTCTTGAGCAGTTCAAAGGGCGGGGCGTCTGGAGGTTCAAGTTCGTGATAGATGGGATGCTCTGGGTCGAGCCGCCGTCCTCTGCGCCCAACGTCGAGCCCACGGGCTTCAGCAACGACAGCTTCAATCTGCTGCTGTGGCCGGACGGCCCGCCACCGCCGGGCGACCACGCGCCGCCGGCAGGCAAGGCATACACGCCCCAGCTCGCTCACATCGACTCACCTCTTCTCGAGCGCCTGACCCTGCTCGGATCGAAGCTGCCCGAGGGCTACGGGCTCAAGCCGGTCGACCACGCCATGGGCGCGACGCCGATCCCGGTCGACTCGAATCCCATGATCACGTCGGACCGCCGCGTCATCGGTTTCGTGAGCGTCTTCGTGATGCCGCCCACTCCCGAAGAGGAGGCCGCCTGGGAGGCGGAGATGTCAGCCGCGGCCCCGGACGGGGCCATGAAGCGCATCGAGGAACTGATGGCGGAGCGGACCTCGACGGTCCGCGCAGCGTACGTTGCGATCTACGAGTCCTTTGAGCGCGGGCGGGAGACCGGAGTGTTCGCGCTGGAGTTCGCGGAGCCTCTGACGCCGGAAGAGCGCGAGGCACTGTCAGTTGAGGGACCTCGCGGTATCGTGCTGGCTGGCGAGTGGGTCGCTGCGGTTGTGTGGACGGACGATTCCGGCCGCGAGTGTTTCGACACGGTGCGCGCGCACGTGGAGTCGGTGCTGGGGGAGTGAGCGCGCCCGGTCCGGCGAGGCCCCGAGTTCGAGTCCGCCCTGGGGAGCCAGCGTCCTGAAGTCTGTCAGGCGAACACGGGGAGCGTCGAGAGGCGCTCCCCGTGGTCCTTCAGTCGCTCCACCTCTCTCTTTCCCAACAAGACTTGACATGCTGTTCTCGGTGCGCTAATCTTGATTCCTGCTCACTTGGGGGCGTCTAGCGGTCTGCTGAGCATACCTGCGCGAGCGCAGGAAGTCAGAGGTTAGCCACCTCTCGCCCCGACCAGACGAACACACAGCTCTAGCTACAGGGCGGTTGCCCCAGCGGCGCTCGTTTCGAGCGTCTCTGGGGGCACTGCGTATGCACGCCCCCCCGGCGTTCACTCACAGGGAGGTCACATGGGACGCTCTGCTGTCCTGTCCGTGTTCATCCTTCTTCTAGTCTCGTCGTCTACTCCGGCGGTCATCCACATCGTTGACGTGTACGGTGGCGGGGACTTCCTGTCGATAGGCGAGGCCGTCACGGGAGTCGTGTGGGTCCAGCCTATGGTCCCGCCGCTGCCTATGCGTACACGTTTGCTCAGGGGCCAGGACACGATCAAGCGAGCGATTCGCGAAGCGGGGGCGCCCCGCGCATGGAGCTGACGACAGCAGAAGGCATGTAGTGGCATCAAGAGCAAGGAGATCTGTCATGCGACATAGGAAGAGAGTGGCAGCGCGGTGCGCGTCGTCCGGCTCCTGTGTTGTTCACAAGGGAGGTAAGAGCTCATGAAGGCACGGCAAGCAGTTCTGGCAGTGGTGTGCCTGGGCGCTCTGGTCCTGGGGACCGGGGTCGCGAGTGGCCAGTCGACCGACTTCATCGTGGGATGGGGTTCTCGGGTCACTGTAGAACCCTCGGCGCTCGAGGATC
>DAOWER010000242.1 GCA_030638405.1 Candidatus Eiseniibacteriota bacterium
ATTCCTCTCTTGCCTCGGCTTCAGTCAGGCCGGCGTGCGCGAGTTCGGGATCTGTGAACGTGGCCCACGCCACATTGGTGTGGTCGAAGCTCCTCTTGACCGGGAGCGGCAAGAGAGCGTTCGGGACGGCGATGTTCGCGTGATACTCAGCGATGTGACTGAACTGGTAGCTCCCTATCACGTCGCCCACGGCGTATATGTTTTTAGCGGTCGTCATCATGTGCTCGTCGGCCACGATCCCGCGGTCGGAGTAATCGACGCCTGCCTTCTCGAGGTCGAGACCATGGGTGTTCGGTCTCCGGCCGACCGCCACAAGCACGCAGTCAACGTCTCTCGAATGCTCCGTTCCCGCGCTGTCCTTGAGTGTCACGTGGACCTGCTCCCCGTCCTTCGTGAAGCCCGTGGCCTCGCACCCGGTCAGAATCTCCAGACCCTCGCTTCTCAGGCGCTCCGTGAGGACATCAACCAGCTCCTCGTCGTCCCTGGGGAGTATGCGGGGTCCCCTCTGCAAGACGGTGACCTTGACGCCCAGTCTGCTCAGCGCCGCGGCCATCTCCACACCGATGGGGCCGCCGCCGAGCACGAACAGATAGTCCGGAAGCATCTCACGCTCGAAGAGTGTCTCGTTCGTCAGATAGTCAATGTCGGTGAGCCCGGGTATCGGCGGGACGAAGGGGTGCGATCCGGTAGCGATGACGAAGTGCTTCGCCGTGAGAGTCTTGTCGGCGATCGTGATCGTGTGGTTGTCGACGAAGCACGGTTCTCCTATGAAGACATCGATCCCCGCGGCCTCGAAGACCTCGGGCTTCTCCCCCTCGTAGATCTCCGCCCTGATCGCCCGCACGTGATCCAGGACGCCCGATGCGTTCACCGCACCGGACAGCTCTGGTGTCTCCTTGCCCTCAAGCGACAACCCGTAGTCCGCGAGCTTCCCGACCTCGTGCGCGATCCTAGCTGCCTTGATGAGCGCTTTGCTTGGCACGCAGCCATACCACGTGCAGTCGCCGCCGATCTTTCTCTTCTCGACGAGTGCGACCCTCTTCCCGAGCTTCTTCGCGAGGTTTGCCGAGCTGATCCCTCCGGAGCCCGCGCCCAGCACAATCAGATCGTATTCGTAGTCGCTCATGAAGGTGTGTCCTTTCCCTGTCTCTCGTGTACCGCGGCCGCCGGTCGGCGGGTCGCAGTAGGTGGTCGCGCGCCGATCTATTCCGGTGGGTCGGCGCCCCCGATGGAGATGGACCGCTCCTGGCGGCGCCTGACCGCCCGGTAGATGGTCGGAACCAAGGCCAGCAGAATAAACGCCGTGAGCGCCACCACGAACTGCGCGGAGGCGACGTTCGTCAGCGAGCTCCCCAGCGTCGCGTTGATGAAGCCCCCGGGGAGCATCCCGATGAAACTCCCGCGCCGTAGTTGACCGCATCGTACTGGAAGAGAGGTATCAGCCGAGCCGTTAGTATGATGCGCAGACCGTGCGCCTCGGTTCCCTCGTCGAACGAACCGATTCGTCCCCTGTGGAGCCACGCGAACTGCTCGATGAACCTCCGACCGAGATGTCGGGCGACGAGAAATGCCAGGCAGGAGCCGAGCACGGCTCCAACCATAATGAGCGCGGTGCCCCACGACTTCCCGTAGGCAAGGCCGCCCGCCAGTGACATGACGCCCACCGGAATCACGAGGATGACTGCCCGCGAGGCGTAGATCGTGATGAAGACGACCGGTCCCCAAAATCCGACGCTCAGGATGAGCTCCTTGATGTTGGAGGGCGTAACGTCCGAGGGAGAGAGCGGCGTGAATCGGAAGATCAGGAAGACAGTAGCCGCAAGCCCGAGCAGAATCGCGAGCCGATGGAGTCCGGCGGGCCTGTGTCGTCTCTTGTCAGTCGTTCTCTCCAAGAGTCCCTTCCATGAGTGCCGACAGGAGTGAGCGGGTTCTGGGAGCCAGTCCGGCAGAGCCGTCCGGATCCTCGGAGACGATCTCCTCAAGCACGGCCAGCGCATCCTGCCACGTGTCTATATCTGTTCCCTCCGGGAGGAGATGGTACGTGGCTCCCCCCGCGTCGACTCTCGCAACCGTCTGCTCAAGTACTCCGGAGGTGCTCCAGTCCACGTCTGCGAAGAACTCGGGGCGCGGCTCGTTCAACCCGACCAGGTAGTAGCCGCCGTCCGTGCTTGGCCCCAGCACGACCTCGGCTCGCTCAAGAGCCTCGAACGCGCCACTCAGAACATCGCTGCCCAACGTCGGCATGTCGGTACCGACGATGATCGTTCGCGAGTGCCCCTGAGCGTGCGACCATTCGAACGCGTTGGCGAGCCGCTCGCCCAAGTCTGCGCCAGACTGCGGCGCCAGCCGGACGGAACCCGGGAGCCACTCGCGAAAAGCGCGCTCCCGCTCGGGCGGCGAGAAGAACGCGACTAGGTCCCATCGTCCCGGCCGTTCCAGAGTGGTGAAGACGTCGTCCACCATCGCCCGGTAGAGCCTGGCTGCGAGCGCGGGCGACAATTCCGGCTGGAGGCGCGTCTTCACGCGACCCGCGGTCGGAAGCTTGATGAACACGAGGAGGGCCTGCCTCACGTCGTTGCCTTCCCTGCTGCTTCCTCCGCTGCCCTCCACACCGCGAGTAGGGGTCATGTCTACTCCCTCGCGCCGTCCACCACCGCGCCACCGCAGCTGGAGCCGGCGCCCGCGGTGCATCCGTAGCAGTGAAGCCCCGTGACGATCTTCCTGGAGCGAAGCCGCTCGATGTCGAAGTCGCGTATGTCCGTCGCCGCGCCGTCGCCGCACTTGAGGGCCAGCATCTGGTTGAAATCGCAATCGTAGAGCCCGCCGCGCCAGCCGACCGAGACCGTGTTCCTGCACATGAGGGCCCCGGCGGCAGCGGGATTGTATGCGGCGACGAGCTCTGTCATGTAGCTGTCGTAGGTGTCCGAACGCCCGAGGTACTCGCGGAATCTCCCGATC
>DAOWER010000062.1 GCA_030638405.1 Candidatus Eiseniibacteriota bacterium
GAAAAGCGCCAGTTCGTCCGCCTGTTCGTCAAGAAGATAGACCTGAATCCCGACTCTGGTGATGTCCTCATCCACCTCTTCGGCAGCCCGCCCCTCCTGGCATCCAAGCAAACACCCGCCTCCGGAGAGACGGGTGTTCGCATCGGGTTGGTAGCGGGGGCCCGCTTCGAACCTGCGACCTCCAGCACCGAGAAGTGAGGTATCCACCGGACAGCCGATCCGCTTCACTAGCAGGGCGGATCTCACTCTTGACCGCTTCAAGTATACGATTGGGCGCTTTCTACAGACGATTGACGAAGATACGAGAAGCCCGGGTCTTCTGACCCGGGCTCTTCACGAACTGGTCGCGGCGCCCTCTACATGCCCGGCTCGGTCTCGGGCACGGGCAGCCGCACGAAGAAGGACGTTCCCCTTCCGACCTCGCTCTCCACGTTAATCGAGCCGTGGTGCCGCTCGACGATCCCGTACGCTATGGAGAGTCCTAGGCCGGTGCCGCGCCCGATCTCTTTCGTTGTGTAGAACGGCTCGAAGATCTTGTCTATCTTGTCCGACGGGATTCCTGGGCCCGTGTCCCGGATCTCGATCTCCACGACCGTCGCATCTTTGATCAGGTGGGTGACGGCTGTCAGCGTGCCGGACCCGTCCATGGCCTGGGCCGCGTTGAGGATGAGGTTCATGAAGACCTCCTGCATCTGGCCGACGTCGACCTCAACGAGCGGGATGCTCGGGCTCAGATCTTTCACGATCGAGATGTTGTGGAAGATGGACTGCCGCTCCAGGAGAGCGATCACCTCGTTCAGCACGTGATTGATGTTGGACTCGGTTCGCTCCGGCTTCGTCTGCCTTGCGAAGTCCAGGAGGCCCTTCACGATGGCCTTGCAGCGGTCGGCCTCGCGGGCGATCTTGTGGACGTTCTCGCGGTTCTCGGCCTTGATCAGGTCTTCCTTCAGCATGTGGGCATACATCACTATCCCGCCGAGGGGGTTGTTGATCTCGTGCGCGATCCCCGCTGCCAGCTGACCGAGCGTCGCGAGCTTCTTGCTCTCTGTGATCTTCCTGGCCGACTCCTGAAGCCTCTCGTCGCGTTCAGCAATCGACTGCGCCATGAAGTTGAAGGTCTCAGCCAGCTCCACCAGCTCGCCCGCCGCCTTCGGGTTCACCTCGACGCGGGCGTCCATGCGCCCCTGCGCCAGGTCCCGTGATGCGCTCGCCATGTTTCGGACGGGGCGGACGATCCCCGTGGAGAGGATGCTCGCGATGACAAGCGCCGCGGCCATGCCCGCGATGCTCACGATCGCGAACGTCCACACCGTCCGCGTCCGCATGGCGTCGAACTTACCCGCCAGCACGCCGACGTAGAGGATGCCGATGACGCGTTCGTCTAGGTCCCGGATGGGTCCGTAGGCGGTGATGTACCAGTCGTCGACGACGAACGCCCTCGCGACCCAGCGCCCGCCTTCGCTGACGACGCGGTCGTAGACCTCTTCCGACACGCGGGTCCCGATGGCCCTGTCACCACCGCGGGCAATGACGTTTGTGGCGATCCGGACATCGTCCTGGAAGATGGTGGCCGTGCCGATGTCCTTGCCCTGCCAGGTTTCGCCCGCGTACGCCGTCTCCTTGACGCTGTCGACGATATCCTCGCCGCGGTTCAGCAGCACGCCGCCGTACACGACGCCGATGAGCCTGCCTTCCGCCATGATGGGCGCGGCCGCCTTCAGCATCATGCCCTTTGCGAGGACGTTCAAGTCGGACGGCCTCGCGCGCGGGGTCTCGAGGATGTCCATTCGCGCCCGGTCGGCCAGCTCGGGCGCCTCGAGCGCGAGTACGTCGCCGGGTACCACGATAGTGCCCGCAATAGATGCGCGGTTCTCCATGACGTGGCGGACGGCCTGGTCCGCGGACTGGTCGTCGCCGTGCTCCCTCGACGGCGCCGCCCTGGAGAGCACGACTCCGTCCGCATCGGTCACGACCAGTACGTCGAGGCCGGCCGACTCCCGACGATGGGCGAGACTCGTCGACAAGTTCCATCGCCTTCCGTCGCTCACGGCAGCGATGATGTCCGGCTCGCGGGCGACGAACTCGATCTGTGTCTGGATCTCGCTCAAGTGGGTGTTGTAGACGAGGAACGCGGTGTTGAGGTCGTGCTCGACGCCGCGCTGGACCTGGGCAACGAGGCTGTCACCGAACAGGCGGGTCCCGATGATGGTGGACCCCACACCCATGATCAGCACCACTACGGCGATGTTCGCGGCGAGTCTCGTCTTGAGTGTGAGGACCATGATTCAGAGCTCCGGCAGAAGAACCAACCTGGGATCAGGAGTCGTGTGGGAAGAACCGGGCGAGAGAGCCACGCAAAAGAGCCGGGCGAGAAAGCCCGCGCGATAGGCCCTACCACTCGCCCGTGCGAAGATACTCGTCCATGGCTCGCGCGGCCTTCTTGCCCGCGCCCATCGCCAGGATCACCGTCGCGGCGCCGGTCACGATATCGCCGCCAGCGAATACGCCCTTCATGTTCGTCTTTCCGTTCTCCTCGTCGGCGACGATGTTGCCCCATTTGGTCAGTTCGAGCTTCGGGGTCGCGCTCGTCAGGAGCGGGTTCGGGCCCTGTCCGATGGCCGAGACAACAACATCGACGTCCAGTGTGTGCTCGGTGCCCTCTATGGGAACCGGCCTGCGCCGCCCCGAATCGTCCGGCTCGCCGAGCTCCATCTTCAGAAGTTCGAGCTGTCTGGCCCACCCCTCCTCGTCACCGATAATACGCGTGGGATTGTGGAGCGTGTGGAGGATCACGCCTTCCTCGACCGCGTTCTCGATCTCCTCGTTCCGGGCGGGCATCTCAGCTTCGGAGCGGCGGTAGACGATGTACACGTTCTCCGCCCCCAGCCTCACGGCGCACCGCGCCGAGTCCATGGCGACATTCCCGCCACCAACGACCGCGACGTTCTGGCCGATTCGGATCGGCGTGTCGTACTCGGGGAAGAGATACGCCTTCATCAGATTGGTCCGAGTGAGAAATTCGTTTGCCGAGTAGACGCCGTTTAAGTTCTCTCCCGGTATGCCGAGGAAGTAGGGGAGGCCGGCGCCCGTGGCGACGAAGACCGCACCGTACCCGTCCTTGAGGAGTGAATCGAGCGTTCCCAACTGCCCGACGACATAACTCATCCTGAACTTGACCCCGAGCTTCATCACGTAGTCGCACTCCACCTGCACGATGGACTTGGGCAGTCTGAACTCGGGAATGCCGTAGACCAGCACGCCGCCGGGCTTGTGCAGCGCCTCGAAGATCGTCACATCGTGCCCGAGCTTGGCCATCTCGCCGGCCACCGTCAGCCCGGCCGGGCCTGCGCCCACAACGGCCACCTTGTGACCCGTGGGTGACGCGATAACGGGCGCCCGTATCTCACCCTGCTTGAGCTCGTAGTCGGCGGCGAAACGCTCGAGCCTGCCAATGGCGATCGGCTGGTCCTTCTTCGAGAGCACACACTCGATCTCGCACTGCTCTTCCTGCGGGCAGACCCTGCCGCAGATGCCGGGCAGGCTGTTCTTCTCTTTGATCTTCCGCGCGGCCCCCAGGAAGTCCCCGACCTGCAGCAGCTTGATGAACGCGGGGATGTCTATTTCGACGGGACATCCAGCCACGCATGGTGCCTTCTTGCACTGCAGGCACCGAAGCGCCTCCTCCTGCGCCATCTCGCGCGTGTATCCCAGAGCGACCTCATCGAAATTGTTGGCCCTGGCGCGGTGGTCCTGCTTCGGCATCGGGATGCGCGCCTGTGCCTTCTCCACCTCTTCGCCCTCGGCGGCCAGCATGCACTCGTGGTGCCAGAGCGCCCTGTATTCCTCTCGTTGGTACATCACCTGTCGCTTCATCAACTCGTCGAAGTCCACGAGGTGACCATCGAACTCGGGCCCGTCCACGCACGCGAACTTCGTCTCTTCCCCCACGTGCACTCGACAGCAGCCGCACATGCCCGTCCCGTCGATCATGACCGAGTTCAGGCTGACGATCGTCGGGATTCCCATCTTCCTGGTGGCGTTAGAGACCGCCCGCATCATGACGACCGGACCGATGGCGACGACCCGGTCGATGCCCTCGCCCCTGTCGTGGAGCTGCTTGAGCGCGTCCGTCACGAAGCCGTGCAGGCCCTTGGTACCATCGTCGGTCGTCACGAGGACCTCGTCAGAGGTGGCCGCCATCTCGTCCTCGAGAATAAGGAGGTTCTCAGACCTGGCGCCGATGATCGAAATGAGCTTGTTGCCTGCGCTCTTAAGAGCCTTGACTATGGGGTAGACCGGCGCCACGCCGATGCCACCGCCCACGCACACGACGGTGCCGAAGTCCTCTATATCGCTCTTCACGCCGAGCGGACCGACGACATCGAGCATGCGCTGCCCAATCCCGAAGCTCGCCATCTTCTTAGTAGAGGCGCCGATGGCCTGGAAGATGACCGTGATGAGCCCCGTCTCCCTGTCGAAGTCCGCGACCGTCAGCGGGATTCTTTCCGCGTAGTCGTCCGCCCGCAGGACGACGAACTGCCCGGGCGACACGGCGGCCGCGATCTCAGGGCAGTAGAGCTTCCAGAACTTGACGTCAGCAGAGAGGTCGCGCGACTCGACGATCTCATTCTGCGTCCAGGCCGCTTGCTCGGTCGCTCTAGGTGTCACGATGTGTCTCCCGGGTGGCTTTCCGTGCGGTGTCTAGGACTCGGCGCCCGCGTCCTTGATGAGCTTCGCTACCTTCTCGAGGAGCAGGTCGGCCTCGATCGGTTTGTCGGCGAAGTCGTCGGTCTTCATCCAGTACCCGTCGCTCTCCATGGAGAACCTGAACCCCGTGGCTTCTCCCACCGCCGTGAGCATGAGAATGGGGATCTTCTTGTAGATGGGGTGCTTCTTGAGCTTCTTCGCGAGGGTGAACCCGGAGTCGTGCCGCTCCATCATCAGATCCAGCACGATGGCGTCCGGCTGCCCGTACTCCACCTTCGTGAATCCCTCTTCGGCGTTGAACGCCGCCTCCACCTCGTAGCCCCCCGACAGCAGAACGGCGGAGTTCATCTTCACGAAGTTGATGTTGTCGTCGATGATGAGGATCTTCTTCTTCTCGCTCACGTTTCGAATCTCCCTCCACGCGACGGCGACCACTGCCGGGCCGCCCCGCTCGGCCCGCGGCCGTCAGCTCAGGATCTCGTTGATCTTCCGCAGGAGCTCTTCCGGACTGGCCTCCTTGTCCAGGAAGGCGTCTGCGTGCATCAGGGAGCGCTCCTCGTCGTCCTTCGGCTTGAAGTCCATCCCCGTCTCTTCTCCGATCGCGGTCATGAGTATGATCGGCATGTCGGGGTGCTTCTCCTTGATGAACTTGCTTACGGTGAAGCCGGAGTCGAAGTGCTCCATCATGACGTCGAGAACGACGAGGTCAGGCGAGAACTCCTCGATGGCGCCGAGCGCCTCGCCCGCGCTGTAGACCGCTGAGACCTTGAGGCCCTTGTTCTTCAGGAACAGCGAGTAGAGTTTGACGAACTCCGTGTCGTCGTCCACGATGAGGACGTGTTTCCCTGCCAACTCTTCCTCCTCCTAGTGATTCGCCACCTTTTTCAGGATCTCAAGTAGCATCGACTCGTTCTCTACGGGATTGAGGGTCGTAGTGACGCGTTCGCCGTCCTTGTAGTAGTGATACTCGATCTTGGTCCCGCACTTCACGTGGCACGTGAAGAGCTGCTTGAAGACCTTCTCCGCTTCAGAGATGTCCAGCTCCCCGCCCTCGAAGTAGGGGCACATCGCGTAC
>DAOWER010000132.1 GCA_030638405.1 Candidatus Eiseniibacteriota bacterium
AGCTCCTCGTCGTCGCCGACGATGACGGCGTTGCGCGCGGCGTCGATCCGCACGACGTAGGTGGGCCTGGGCCGCGACAGCCCCAGCCCGCTCCTCTGCCCCACGGTGTAGAGAGCGATGCCCCCGTGCTCGCCGAGCACGTTCCCCTCGAGGTCCTCGATGGGACCGGGCAGCATGGCGTCGGGCATCATCAAGCGGAAGAAAGCGGCAACGTCACCGTCCGGGACGAAACAGACGTCCTGGCTCTCCGGCCGCTCCGCGATGGACAGCCCCGCCGCCCGGGCGGTGTCCCGCACCTCGGTCTTGGTCATGCCACCGATCGGCATCAGCACATGAGGAAGTTGCTTCTGCGTCAGGACGTACAGGAAGTAGCTCTGGTCCTTGGAGCGGTCCCTCCCCTTCAGCAGGAGGTGCGCGCCGGTCGATTCGTCGCGCGCGACGACCGCGTGATGCCCGGTGGCAAGACGCGTGGCTCCCAGAGCGGCCGCTTTCTCGAGGAACGGACCGAACTTGATGAGGCGATTGCAGGTGACGCAGGGGTTGGGGGTCCTGCCGCTCGCGTACTCCGCGAGGAACTCGCGGACCACGGCGCCCTCAAACGCTCCGCGCATACCGAGCTCGTAGTGGCGTATCCCGAGCTCGCCGGCAACGCGTTCGGCGTCCCTTATGGAGTCGGGGTCACAGCACGTCCGTCCGCCGTTCCCGGCGTCGGTGCCGCAGGGCCATATCTTCATGGTGAGGCCGATGACCTCGTGCCCCTGCTCCTTCAGAATGTGAGCAGCGACGGAGCTGTCAACTCCGCCGCTCATGGCAACCGCTATCTTCATGTCACCCGCTCACGCAGCGCGCGCCGTCGGTCAGAACTCGTACCCGACGGTCACGTAGATCCCATGGTTGACCACCTGCGCACCCTCGTCTCCGTCGGCGTACCGCTCCCGGACGAAGGCGGCCTCGACCGAGTACTGCTCGAACCTCACCGTTCCGCCGAAGCCGGCCGCGTACTCGGGCACGAGCTTTCGGTACTCGGGCTCATCCGTGCTGTCGGGACCGGACCCGACCGGCATCGAGAGCCCGGCGCGAACGGTGAGTCGCCCGTCCAGCAGCGTGCCTTCTCCACCGACGGCCGCCGTTCCGAGCGCGCTGTCGAACTCGTCTCTCTTCCCATCGTTCTCGTTGCAGTCCTCGCACTCGCCGGTATCGTAGTAGGCGGCAAACGTCGACGTCGCCTTGTTCCAGCCCTCGTGGATGTAGCTCGCGTAGAGCGTGTAGTTATCGACGGGCGTGAACCGCACACCGCCCACGGCGACCGGCGCGGTCTTCGTCGTACCCTTGGTGACGGCCCCGCCGGACTCGGTGTGCCACTCGCCCTCGACGTCAACGCTCGTGCCGAAGCGGTAGCCCACACCGAAGGCCAGACGCTCCGTCGCGTCGAAGGTCATCCCCATGGCGACCGAGGCGGCGATCCCGTCCATCTGAGCCGTGCGGATGTACCTCCCATCCGTCCCGCTTTCCTCTGCGCCTTCGTCGAGGTTCGCGATCCCCACGGCGAAGCCGATCGCCCCCTGGCCCTCCTGGCCTATCTTCGCCGCCGCGAGCATCTCGAAGAACCTCAGGCTTCCATGGAATTCGCCGTGGTACGAAGCGCCGTCCTGCAACCCGACCAGTTCGAGATTCCTGTACGACGGGCTGGAGTAGCCGAATCCGAGGGCGTACGTGTCGTTGTGCTTGACCGCCATTGCCTGCGAAAAGAGGAACATGTCGTCGGACGCGTCCAGTTCATCCGGCAGGTAGTTGCGGGATTTCAGGTTCGCCCGCATCGTGGCCTGACCGGAGACGCCCTGGAGGTTGGCGATAACGGCAGGATTGAAGAAGTACGCCGAAAGGCCCCCGGCCGCGGCGTTCGCGCGGCAGAGGGCAGCTTCCTGCGCGTTCATGAAGTGCGTGTACGTTCGCGGGACGTCACCGATCGTCGTGCGGGCCACGGTCGCGGCGGCGTCACCGGCGGCGACGACCGCCAGTGCAAGCACGGTGAGCGTCAGAAGGAGATGGCGCATGCTCCCTCCCTATGAGTGGATCGGGGTGCGTCCGGCCGTGCCCGCACCAAGCGGCGGGCTAGTTGTTATACATGTTCTTGATGCGACCCCAAGTCGCTGCTTCCACGGGTGTCGTCGGTTCGAACTCGAGGAAGTCGACGCGACCCATCCCGCCGGAGACATGCTGGACGAGCAGGAAGTAGGTCCCGGGCTCCACGCAGAACTCGCTGCTCCCGGCAGCGGTGAGCAGGGGGCCTCAGCCGAAGCCGTAGCCGTCGATCAACAGGTAGTCTGCCGTGACCTCGTCCCCGGGCAGGGGGTAGTCCAGCAACCTCACGACGAGCTGGACGGTGTCGTCGTACGCGCTCTGGTAGTCGATCCTCGTGCTGTAGCAGCCACCGTGCGTGAACGTCACCTTGAGCTTGAACCACTCGTCCGGGATGTCCAGTCCATCGACGGCGAGCCCTCCGCTCGCATAACTGCAGTACGCTTCCCTGATGTCCGAACCGCCGATGTTGTACGACCCGTACGCGGGGAACTCCTCGGCCTCGAGCCTGAGACCCTCCGCGGCGAGACTCGCCCCGGACACCACCGCCAACAGGACTACCGTGATCGCCATCTGCGCCAGGCGGCGACCGGAAGAGTGCACCCTCTCAATCATGATGTCTTGCCCCCGATGCTGCGAGTAGGTAGAGCTTCCTCCCGGCCAGCGAACCCTTGCACGAAACGGGCCGAACCGGGCTCAGACACGCCAGAGGCACCCTCGCGACTCAGATGCCCTCTTAAGTAGGATGCGTGCGCGTGCCCTTGGTCGCCCGTGTCGCCCTCCGTAATCTCATCCCGCCGGACCCGCGGGACGGGCCCTCAGTGATAGAGCTCCCTCATCACGCCGAACTCGAACCTCCGCCCGGCCTGCGGGAAACCCTCTTCGTCCTCGTAGAGCGCGTCCAGGAGGTTCTCCGCACCGACGAAGAAGTCCCCCCACGCGGTCTCCAGGGTGCCTCTCAGGTCCATCAGAACGTAGGGTGGCAATCCGTCGCCGTTCCACTCGGGCCGCGACCCGACGCGGGTCACGCGCGCCAGGCACGTGGCCGGACCGCGCGAGTAGGTGACCAGCGCGACCACCATGGTCTTCGGCACGAGGGGCACGGCGGCGCCCGACCGGGCATCGCGGGCCGACGTCATCGCCACACTCAGGTTGACGTCCAGCTCTCTGGAGAGGTTGTGCCGTGC
>DAOWER010000050.1 GCA_030638405.1 Candidatus Eiseniibacteriota bacterium
GCGGCCTCGATGACGTCGTCTGAGTGACTCCAGAGGTCGTACATGTAGTTCTCGCCGATCGGCATGTAGCCCCAGTTCATGCCGAAGACCATGTGGTCCTCTCCATCAACCTGGAGCTTCTGGCCCGATTCGTCCGCCACGATGCGGACGTCCGGTGCGGCAGCCTGTACCACGGCGGCCGTCACCAGCAGGATGGCCGCGGTCGTGGCAATCTTCCACAGCGCCCACCGGCGCCGCTTCTCGTGCTTCGACATCACGCAAACCTCCTCGAATTGCCGTGACGACCGACCGGTCTCTTCCTAGTCGGCGTCCTCAACGGCGTTCGCCGCGATCGCATCGCGGTACCAGTACGCGCTCTCCTTCGGAGTGCGTTCGCACGTATTGAAGTCGACCCTGAAGAGGCCGAACATCTTCGTGTATCCGTGGCCCCATTCGAAGTTGTCCATGAGCGACCAGTGGAAGTAGCCCTTGAGCGGCACGCCGGCCTCGATGGCGCGGTGGGCCGCCAGCAGGTGGTCGCGGAGGAAAGAGATGCGCCGGGGGTCGCTCACTCGGCCCGATCCGTCTGCCTCGTCGGGCAGGGCGATTCCGTTCTCCGTGACGTAGATGCTCCGGGGACCGTAGTCCTTCGTGACTCGGACCAGCATGTCAGTGAGTCCGTCCGGGAAGACCTCCCATCCCATCTCCGTCAGCTCCTCCTTGGGGACGAGAGGCGCGCCGACCGGGTCGCCTCCCGGCCCTGCCTTGACGGCGGTGCGGCTGTAGTAATTTGCGCCCAGGTAGTCTATGGGCACGCTGATCGCGGCCATGTCGCCTTCGCGAACGAACGGCATCGAGTTCTCCTCGAGGTGGCCGCGACGCGTGCGGTCCTCCACGGCATCGGCCGGATACTCACCGCGAAACAGCGGATCCAGGAACCAGCGGTTGAAGAGCCCGTCGAACCGCCGCGCCGCCTCCCGGTCCTCGTCCGTGTCCGAGTGCGGCCAGGCGGGGGAGAGGTTGAGCACGATACCGGCCTCGGCGTCGCGCACGTTCCTGCGGATGACGTCCACAGCAAGACCGTGAGACAGGAGCAGGTGGTGCGCCGCGGGAAGCGCCTCCGCCGGGCTCGTGTGTCCCGGCGCGTGGTGGCCCTCCTCGTAGCCGAGCGTGGAAATGCACCAGGGCTCGTTGTGCGTGGCCCAGTGCCGGACCCGGTCGCCCAGGCGCTCCGTGGTCGCAGCGGCGTACTCCACGAACGCCGCGACGGTGTCACGCGACGCCCAGCCACCGTCTCCCAGGAGGGCGTAGGGCATGTCCCAGTGGTTCAGCGTGATGAAGGGTACGATTCCGGCAGCGAGCAGGGCGTCAACGAACGTCTCGTAGAAATCGAGGCCTTCCGAGTTGGACGCGCCGCGCCCGCCCGGCATGATCCGCGACCACGAGGTGGAGAATCGGTAGGCCTTGACGCCGAGCCACGACATCAGTTCGATGTCCTCACGCCATCTGGTGTAGTGGTCACACGCCGTGAACGGGTTGGATCCGTCCTCGATCGCGCCTTCCTGCGTGGCGTACCAGTCCCAGACGGAGTCCCCACGGCTGCCGGCGTTGCGGCCGCCCTCTATCTGCTGCGCGGAGGTTGCTGCGCCCCAGAGGAAGCCCTGGGGGAAGCTGTTTGTGGACAAGCTCGTCACTCCTTCCTGTCCGCGTTCGCCGACGGGTCCGAGCCGCTCTCAGGATACAGATGACAGCGCACACGGCGAGCCCCGAGCTTCCGGTAGGACGGGTCCGTCTTCCAGCAGACGTCCATCGCGTCAGGGCAGCGCGGAGCGAACGGGCACCCGCGCGACTGCTCATCCTCGAGCTCGCTATCGACGTGATCGGTGCTCGTTCCCAGCTCTCCCTCGTCTGCTATCGAAGCAAGGAGCGCGCGGGTATAGGGGTGGGCCGGTGACTCGACGAGTTCATCGGTCGGACCGCCCTCCACTATGCGCCCGCGGAAGAGCACGAGCACGCGGTCGGCGAGGTAGCGCGCCGACGCGAGGTCGTGAGTGATGAGGAGCATCGCGAGGCGACGCTCCGTCTTCAACCGCGTGAGCAGAGTGAGTATGTCCATTCGGATCGAGACATCCAGCATCGATGTCGGCTCATCAGCGATCAACAAATCCGGGTCAACCGCGAGGGCGCGCGCGATGGCGACGCGCTGTCGCTGACCACCCGACAGCTCGTACGGCCGACGGGAGATGAACTCCTCGGCGGGTTCGAGTCCGACGGTTCGAAGCAGGTCAATGGCCCTGTCGTCGACATCCGCCTTCGTGGCGCGCCCGTGACGCAGCAGGGGGCGAACGAGATGATGGGCCACGTCGTGTGTTCGATTGAGGGAACCGAAGGGATCCTGGAAGACCATCTGTACACGGCGACGATAGGAGAGGGAGGCGCGCTTCGGTTCGAGCGCGAGCACGTCCTGTCCGTCAAGAAGTACCCGCCCGCAGTCGGGGTGTTCCAGCCTGAGAAGGATGCGCGCGATCGTGCTCTTGCCGCTGCCGGATTCGCCGACGAGCGCGACGGCCTCTCCGCGATGCACGGCGAACTGAACGTCCTCAACGGCCACGACAGGGCGCGATGACCCGAAGATCCGCCTCGCGAAGAACGTCTTCGAGAGGCCGCCAACCTCCAGAAGTGCCGGTTTCGGGCTCTGAGAGGTGTCTGACAAAATGGCCCCCCAAGCAAGAAAGAGCTTTGTTCGGTTCCCGAACATAGTGTATAATACTACGCGCTGATGTCAAGCGCTAGTTGGGGCGGGGCTATTGTAGCTCAAGGGGCGGGGGAGGTCACCTGCCAAGGAGATGCCGCTTCGGAGTCGTTGTGCCCTGTTTGGTAGGTGCTGGTGAGAGTGATGCTCCATGTGGATGCGGTAGAGATCAGGAGCTAGTCAACGGCGGGGCGGCAGCTGCCGCTCCGAGGCAAGGCAGAGGGAGGGATGCAATGAAGCGCTCACGCAGGGCAGTCTGGCTCCTGCTGGGGATCGTGGCTCTGGTCGCCCTTGGGATGCAGTCGTCCGCCCAGGCCAACATGCTGGTGAACCCCGGCTTCGAGGACGGCGGTGGCAGCTACAACGGCTGGACGGTGTTTGCCAGTGGAGCGCAGATCTCCACGCCGGCCGATGACGACATCTATAGGTCAGGCACGGCCGCAGCCAAGATCTATGGGGAATTCACCAACTGTCCCGAGAACCCGCAGTTCGACGACGGCGTTGTCTTCCAGACGCTCACGGCGACGCCTGGTGTCGAATACGAGTTCAGCGGGTACACGTTCGTGTCGCTCGAGGACACGATCCCCGGATCCGACACGTGTCTCGGCAATCGTCTCCTGGCGAAGATCGTGTTCTTCAACGGGTCCGGGTTCGAGATCGCCGGCAGCGAAGTCGTGATAGGCGACTGGAGCACTCCGCTCGACCAGTGGCTGGAGTTCTCGGTGACGGTGCCGGCGCCGGCGGCGGCAGCGACGGTGCAGCCCATGCTCATCTTCCTGCAACCCGCTTGCGACGAAGGGTCGGTGTACGTTGACGACCTCTCGCTCGTTTCGACCTCTCCGGTCACGGAGCCTAACGTGTTGGTCAACCCGAGCTTCGACACGAGCCTCTCGGGCTGGACCGCCTTCGGCAACGCCTACTTCGACGGGCGCAACTGGGCGTATCGCACGCCAACGGGCGCCGCGAAGCTATACGGGACGTTTGTGCCGGGCCTCGACTCCGGCATGTTCCAGCAGTTCCCTGCGACTCCGGGAAGCATCTGGAAGTTCGACGC
>DAOWER010000281.1 GCA_030638405.1 Candidatus Eiseniibacteriota bacterium
CGTGTTGATGATCGACATGTCGCGGGCGCCGACCAGCGACATGTGAAGCGTGCGCGGGATAGGGGTGGCGGTCATCGTGATGGCGTCCACCGATTCCCTCATCTTCTGAATGGTCTCCTTGTGCAGGACGCCGAACTGCTGCTCCTCGTCCGTGACCAGAAGTCCGAGGTCGCGGAACTTGACGTCCTTCTGCACGAGCCGGTGCGTGCCGATGATGATGTCGACCTTGCCGTCGGCGACGCGCTCGAGGACCTGTTTCTGCTCCTTGGGGGTCCGGAACCTCGACAGGACGTCGATCTCGACCGGATAGTCGGCAAGACGGTCCGTGAAAGTTGTGAGGTGCTGCTGCGCGAGAATCGTGGTGGGCACTAGCACGGCCACCTGCTTCCCGTCCATCACCGCCTTGAACGCCGCGCGGATCGCGACCTCCGTCTTCCCGAACCCGACGTCGCCGCACACAAGCCTGTCCATTGGACGACCGGACTCCATGTCGCGCTTGATCTCGTCGGTCGCCCTGAGCTGGTCCTCGGTCTCCTCGTAGATGAACGAGGCCTCGAGCTCCTGCTGCCACACCACGTCCTCGCCGAACGCGTGGCCGGGGCGCGCCTTCCGTGACGCGTAGAGCCTGAGAAGCTCTCGCGCGAGTTCGGCCACGGCCGCCTTGGCCTTCGCCTTGGCCTTCGTCCACGACGCGCCGCCGAGCCTGTTGAGCCGCGGCTTTACTCCATCTTTCCCGACGTACTTCTGGAGACGGTCGATCTCGTCGGACGGAACGTAGAGCTTCCCTCCGTCCGCATAATCGACCACCACGCAATCGACCAGCCTCCCGTCGGCCTCGATACGGGCCATCCCAACGTACATCCCTATGCCGTGATTGATGTGTACGACGTAGTCGCCCTGGACGAGCGCCTCGAAGCTCGATATGGGCGCCCCGCCGCGAAACTTGCGCCGCCTCCGCCTCCGGTACCTGTCGAAGATGTCGTGGTCGGTGTAGACGACGAGGCCGGCAGAAGGCAAAGCGAAGCCCTTCTCGAGGCTCCCGACCTCAAGGGCGACGTCCGTCGTGGCCTCTCCAAGGAGTTCGGACAGCCGCGTGGCCTGTCCCTTGTTGTCGCACATTATGAGGACGCGGTTGTCCCGCGATAGTTCTCCGAGCCGCGTCCTGAGAAGCTCGAGGTCGGAGCCGAACGACTCCTGAAGCCTGGTTTCGACGGTCCAGCGCTCGTGACCGTCGAGACGGGCCGGCGCAACGAGCCCGGAACTGACGATCGGTCTCTTGCCGACCCTCTCGACCAGTCTGTCGAACGGGACGAGGAGCGACTCAGGCTTGCACAGCGGCGCCTGCTCCCGCTTCGCGTGGTATATCTCCGCGGCCTCCAGGGAGAGTTGCTCCGCGCGGTCCCAGACCTCGTCCGAACGAACGAT
This sequence comes from Candidatus Eiseniibacteriota bacterium, assembly GCA_030638405.1. Lineage (GTDB taxonomy): Bacteria > Joyebacterota > Joyebacteria > Joyebacterales > Joyebacteraceae > JALGZG01. Next base: position 1,426 of record DAOWER010000281.1, read on the forward strand.
GAGCACGCCCGCCGCATCCGGCAGGTGGTCGATGAGTGTCTCCGTGTCCTCATTGATGAAGGGAAGGTACTGCTCCACGCCGTCGAAGTAGAAGCGTGATTCCAGCCCGTTCAGGAGGTGGTCCATGTCCTCGGAGTCGCCCGGGTGCGCTTCGCGCAGGCGCTGAGCGATCTCGCCGGTGCCTTCGCCCCGCAGAACGACCTCGCGTCTCGGAAGCACGGACGCCTCGCCGAGTTCACGGATGGAGCGCTGACTGTAGACGTTGAACTGGCGGATCGACTCGATCCAATCGCCGTCGAGTTCGAGCCTGAGCGGGTCGTCGTATCCGAAGGGCAGAAGGTCGATGATGCCCCCGCGCACGCTGAAGTCGCCCGATTCCTCCACCATGCGCACGCGCTTGTAGCCGAGGTCAATGAGCGACCGGGCGAACGCGGCCAGGTCGAGCGTCGTTCCGCTGGACAATCTGTGCGTTACGTCGGTCAGGAGGCTCCTTGATAAGGTCGTCTGCATGACGGCCTTCGGCGTGGTGACGACGACGAAGGGCTCCCCGGCCGCCAGGCGCGAGAGCGTCAGAAGTCTGGACTCCGTGATGGTCGCGAGGGGAGAGCGCCGCTCGTAGGGAAGGGTCTCCCACTCACTGAAGAGCTGGACACTGTCCTCCCCAAGGAACGTAGTGAGGTCGTCGCAGATGTGCTCCGCGTCCGAGAAGGTCGGGGCTATCACGACCCAGACGTGCGGAAGCTCCCGCGCGAGCACCGCCGCCAGGAGTGACTTCGAGGAACCAAGCAGCCCGCTCACCCAGAGCCTGCGCCGACCGCCTTTGACGCTCTCGGCGATGTCACGGAACGGTTCCGCTCCCCGTGCTATGTCGACGATCCTGCGTCCGGGCATGTGGCTGTCCTCAGTTCAACGCGGGCCTGCAGGCGTGTCGGGCGCTCCCCCTTGGGGCTCGGGCAGTCCGCTCCGCGGACTGACTCGCCCTGCGGGGGACGCCCAACACGCTAACCGAACCGTGGCCGTGCGAGGTACATCTCCACGGCCAGAAGCGCGAGTGCGATGTAGAGAAACGCGCGCCATAGCTCGCGCCCGTACCTCGCCTGCAGCACTTCGTCCTCCAAGCGCGCGCCACGCTCTATGAACGTCTGGGGGAGCGGCGACAGGAACTCTTCAATCTCATCTCGATTGGCAGCCGCGAGGTCGGACTCGCCCGGGTCCACGTTGACGGCTCCGAGCGCCGCCGTTCGTCCGCCCGCGTGGAAGCGGTAGATCCCCCGCTCGGCGACGCGCTCGACGGCGGCGGAGGGGGCGCCCGTCGGCCTGAGCTCGGCGGTCAGGGTACGTCCGCCCGGCGTATCCACCTCCACGCGTCCCGCCGGGGATTCGCCGAGCCATGCGACGAGGTCCTCCCCGACCGTGGCTGACGCTGGACGCGAACTCGCCCGGGACAGCCGCTCGACCAGCCGGTGCATGAGCGGCACGATGAACCCGCTTCGCGGCAGGTCGTTCCAGGAGGGATCGATGCCCGTCATGAGGACGGCGACCTCGCCTCTCGGCAGGGCGGGGTCCGACGCCGCGCCGCCCGCAACCGTACGGCTGAGGACGAGCGCCGGCCCTATACCCGGCAGCTCCAGGACCTCCTCGACACTGGCCGCGCGCACATCGAACGCGCGCCGCACCACCATGTCGTCGATCAGACGCTCACCGAACACGAGCCCGTCAAGCAGAGGGTGCCCCTGCAGGGCGGGCGCGATCCGCACACCCTCGGGCCGCTCCACGGGTGCCCTGATCTCGACCCCAACGACTTCCGGAAGCAGTCCGGCGTTCCAGAAGCGAACGTCCGTTCGGTTCCCGAGCACGATGAAGACACCCCCGCCGTCGACGACGTGCCGCCTCACCCACCGCTCGGCGTCGTCATCCAATCTTCCCACGTCGGCGAGGATAACCACGGGGAATCTGTCGTCGTCCTGGTGTGACAGCGCGTTCATCGGCACCACGGAGACCGAGAACTTCCTCCTCTCGGTCGTCGGGTCAAGCGCCCGTTCGATGTAGTCGGCGTCATCGAGCCCTTGAGCAAGGTCGGGTCGGACCAGCAGAACCTCGGTAAGCCGCGCCGCCGGGATCACGAAGAAGCACCTGTTGTCGGCGTCGAGAGCATCAGGCGGAAGCTCGACCCAGCCCTCGTGCCACTCGGACTCGTCCACCGTCACCGCGAAACGCGCGACCGCGGACGCGCCGCGCTCGACGTTGATTCCGGCCTGTCCCGCCTGCTCCCCGTCGACGAAGAGCTTTACCAGAACCTCGCCGCTCCGGCGATCATAGCTGGACACGCGCGCGGTGACGGAGAAGAGGCCAGCCGTGCCGCCGTGCTTCCGCTCGACGTCTACGGACGAGAGCCCGAGGTTCGCGGTGGGGCCGTCGAAGGGCAGCAAGTACGCCCGCGGGCCATCGTCGCTTCCCCGAGCCTCGGTCCCGCCCTCCGGAACTCCCACTCCCTGAGATGAGCTGTCTCCGGCCGGACGTGTCCAGCCGGTGCGCTGCAGGTCGCCGAGCACGTAGAGCTCGCGATTGAGATTCCTGGATGCCCCGAGCAGGCCGAGCGCGAGATCCACTGCCCCCGAGTAGTCGGTGCCGACGTCCCTCGCCTCCATCGCGTTCACCGCCTCCAGCAGGACATCCGGACTGAACGTGCCTTCGCCGAGCACCGCGCGGGCGGGGTCGCCCGCGGCCACCAGAAACGCCTGGTCCCCGTCGTCGAGAAGGCCTGCTATCTCACGCGCGGCCGCCCGTGCCTCCGAGAGAAGGTCGCCCCCACCCGGGGCCCTCGTCATGCTTGCGCTGTCATCGACGACGATGGCCACCGAGGTTCTGGCGTGTGCGCCGCCGCCCGCGAGCGTCCCTTTGAGGGTGGGGCGGGCGAGAGCCAGCGCCGCGGCGAGTATGATGAGGCTCCTGACGATAAGCAGCAGGATCTGCCTGAGGCGCACGCGCCTGATCCGTTTCCGCTCGAGCTCTTTGAGAAACCGAAGCGAGCTGAAATCGACCGTCGAGACCCGCCGTCGGCTGATGAGGTGGATCAGGAGCGGCAGCAGCGCCGCCAGTGCCGCAAAGAGAAACGCGCCATTCAGGAAGGTGAAGTTCACAAGCTCTCCTTCGTGCCCGTCGCCCGGGACGTGCCCGTGGCCCCGGACGTGTCCCGGGTCCGGGGCGGACGGCTCGCGCGCTCCGTGAGAGCGCTACCCGAGCCGCTTGCGCTTCTCCAGATAGGAGAAGAGAGCGCGGTCGTACGGTGTCGACGTCAGCACGGGCACGTAGTCAATCCTGCTCTCGGCGCACTCGCGCTTCAGCGTTGTCTTCCAGCGCTCAACCGCGTCCACGTAATCGCCGCGAATCGAGAACGGTTCTGTGGTCATGAGCTCACCCGTTTCCATGTCGCGGAACGTCGCGTCAGTTTCGAAGCGGAACTCCGCCTCTTTGGGATCGAGCACGTGGAAGACGATGACCTCGTGCTTGAGGTGCCGGAAGTGCTTCAGTCCGGGAAGCACGCGAGCGGGGTCGTCCAGTAGATCGGACACCAGAATGATAAGCCCGCGCCTTCTTACGCGCCGCGCCAGCTCGTGAAGCACAACGCCGATGTCGGTCTCGGCCGAAGCCTCCGCCCGGTCGAGTGCCGCAAGCAGCGTGTGCAGCTGCGTCGGGCTCGATCTCGGGGCTATGAACTCGCGGACGGCCTCGTCGAAGACCATGAGTCCCACGGAGTCCTGCTGCTTGAGCATCAGGTAGATGAGCGCGGCCGACAGGTAGCGCGAGTACTCCAGCTTCGAGACATCTTCAGACCCGTACTCCATCGACCTGCTGGCGTCGAGCAGGATGTAGCCCCGGAGATTGGTTTCTTCCTCGTACTCCTTGATGTAGAACCGATCGGTCTTCGCGTAGACCTTCCAGTCGATGTGCTTCAGCGCGTCTCCCGGCATGTACTGACGATGCTCCGCGAACTCAACGCTGAAGCCCTTGTACGGACTCCGATGCATACCCGTGACGAAACCCTCGACGACGAGGCGCGCGCGCAGTTCCATCGTCGCGAGCTTCGACACGACCGCGGGGTCGAGAAATCGTCTGTATGACTCGTCGGGCATCGTCGTCCTCTGATGCATCCACGTTGGTCAATGCGCGCCTGTCCCCGGCCATTCCCCCCGGGCTCCGGCAGCCCTCAACTGGGCTGAGTCGCCCGGAGGGGAAGACCGGGACCGGCGCGCTCTAACTAGCGTCCGCCACCAAGCGATCGACGACGTCCGACGCAGACACGCCGTCGGCCTCGGCGTTGAAGTTCGTGACGATGCGGTGGCGGAGGACGGGCTGAGCGACCGCCTTGACGTCCTCGGTCTCCGGCGCGAACTTGCCCCTGAGAATCGCGCGTGTCTTCGCTCCCAGCACCAGGTACTGCGACGCTCGCGGGCCGGCGCCCCAGCTTACCCAGTCCCGGATGTAGCCGGGCGAGCCGTCAGTGGGGCGTGTGTTTCGGGCGAGGCGGACCGCGTAGGCCAGCACGTGGTCCGGCACGGGCACCCGCCGGACGAGCTTCTGGAGCCTGATGATGTCCTCGCCGGTTAGAATGACCTTGAGGTCGGGGACGTAGGCGCTGGTTGTCGATTCCACGATCTCCCGCTCTTCCTCCTCGCTCGGGTAGCCCACGTGGACGCTGAACATAAAGCGGTCGAGCTGCGCCTCTGGAAGTGGATACGTTCCCTCGAGCTCGATTGGGTTCTGCGTGGCCAACACAAAGAACGGAAGGTCCAGTGAGTACGTGTTCGCTCCGGCCGTTACCTGCTTCTCCTGCATGGCCTGGAGCAGCGCGGCCTGGGTCTTGGGCGGTGTGCGGTTGATCTCATCTGCGAGCACCACGTTCGCGAACACCGGCCCAGGTATGAACTTGAAGCTGCGGGCGTGGGTCGCCGGGTCCTCCTCGATGATGTCCGTCCCGGTTATGTCGGACGGCATGAGGTCGGGCGTGAACTGGATGCGCTTGAACCGAAGATCGATGACGCCCGCCAGCGTGCTGACCATCAGGGTCTTCGCGAGCCCCGGCACACCGATGAGCAGGCAGTGCCCGTCCGCCAGTATGGCCATCATGAGCTCGTCGATCACCCGGTCCTGCCCGACGATCGCCTTCCGTACCTCCCCGAGTATCGCGGACCGCGCACTGGCCAGCGCCTCGATGGCCTCCAGATCTCCCTTCCCCTCGCGGGGCAGTCCACCTTCTGAGCTCATCGTCTTCCTCGTTTCTGATGGGAGCCGCAGTGGCTCTCGGTTCCGTCGGAACGCGAATGGCGTAGCATGAATGCACCTAGCCGCCGCGCCGGGCCGTGTGCACGCCCCCGCGCCGCGGTTGTGTCATTTGAGAATCCCGGACCGCACGCATCTTCGACACATGCGGTCCGGGTCAGTTTAGCAGGAGAAGTGCGTCCCGTTCAAGCACGGCTCATGGGTGAGCCGTGTAAACTGGGGACCTATCGATACATCGCCTTGATCTCTCCCCAGCTGTGGGCCTGGACGGGCGTAGCGGGACAACCCACGTCCCACTTACCCATCTGCCCGCAGGGGCTGTTCGCAGACGCACAGGGGGAGTTCTCCCGCAGAGTGTACGCCTCGTCTATGTCCGCCCCACCGCAGAACAGGGGGTCCGCC
>DAOWER010000102.1 GCA_030638405.1 Candidatus Eiseniibacteriota bacterium
CCGAGTTGGGCGAGTCCCATACCTCGAGCTTGAGCTCGGCGTTGAGCGGGACGTCGCCGAAGGTCGTGCCCTCCATCCGCACGTAGGCCCATTTCCTGTCCGACAGCCACGGGATGTAGTCGGACGGACCGATGTGGACGTTGTCAGCACCGATTTCGTAGTCAAGCTGCGATGTCACTGCGTTCGTCTTGGATATCTTCTTCGACTCGAGACGGGAGCGCTCGAGCATATTCAGGAAATCGGTATTGCCGCCAACGTTGAGCTGGCTTGTCCTCTCGAGCTTGACTCCTCTGTCTCGGAAGAGCCTGGTCAGCACGCGGTGCACGATGGTCGCGCCGACCTGGGACTTGACGTCGTCGCCCATGACCGGCAGGCCCTTCTTCTCGAAGCGCTGCTGCCAGTAGCGCTCGCGTGCGATGAAGACCGGGATGCCGTTGACGAAGCCGCACCCGGCCTCGAGGATCTGCTCGACGTACCACTTGGTCGCCTCTTCGCTGCCGACGGGCAGGAAGCTGATCACGACATCGGTCCCCGTGTCCTTGAGAAGCTTCACGATGTCCTCGGTCGACCCGGGCGCCTTCTCGATGATCTCGGAGAGGTACTTCCCCAGACCGTCGTGCGTCATGCCCCTCGCCACCCTCACGCCGAGATCCGGCACGTCGCTGAACTTGTATGTGTTGTTCGGGCCTGTGAAAATCGCCTCGGAGATGTCCCGCCCCACCTTGTTCTTGTCGATGTCGATCGCGGCCGAGAACTCGATGTCATCGACGTGGTAACCGCCGAGATTGACGTGCATGAGTCCCGGCACAAACGTGTCGGCAGGCGCGTTCTTGTAGTACTCCACTCCCTGCACGAGGGACGACGCGCAGTTCCCGACTCCGATGATCGCTACTCTGACCTTGTCTTTCCCGCCCATGAGCGTTACCCCCAGTGATGCGTAGTGTGTCCGTCCCGGTCAGTCTCGGGTGGCGAGCAGGACGTGACGAATCCTCTGTATCGCCGTCAGATTGGCGAGCACCGCGAGCACCCAGATCGCCACTCTGAATGCCCCGACGCCCAGCAGCGCGCCGACGATGAGTATGACCATACGCTCGGGGCGCTCCGTCAGTCCGACCTCGCAGCTTGTGCCTACCGCCTCGGCGCGTGCCCGCGTGTAACTCACCATCAGAGAGCCGGCGAGCGCGGCGAAGACCGCCACGGCAGTTCCGATCTCCGGCGCCCCGTGAGTCCTGGCCGTGTAGAAGAAGAGCGCCCCCAGCAACACGGCGATCTCAGAATAGCGGTCGACCGTCGAGTCGAGAAAGGCGCCTGACGCCGTCGCTCTGTTCCCGGCTCTGGCGGTCTCACCGTCTATCATGTCGCAGAGCCCCGCGAGTATCAACAGGATGCCCGCGCGCGTGAAGTGCCCGGTGGCGATGCCCCATCCGGAGAGAACCGACAGGACCAATCCCGCGAACGTGATCGCCGCGGGAGGAATCCCAAGATCGGCCACGAGCTGCGCGATGGGATTGAGGAATCTGCGGACTCTGTTCTTTAGTCTGCGAGCCGACATGCTCGGCGCTCACCTCGTGACGGACGACTCCGGACGGCACTCCTCCGTGAACACCACAGTTTAGCACCCTCAAAACTGAGGTGTCAACCTCTTCCCCCTGGCCCGCACGGCCCCGCTCAGAGGGCGGCCCCACGCATCCCCGCCCTCGTTCCCCGCACGGTGGACGGGAGACCTCGGGGGGCCTACGCCTCGTCCTTCCCCGGACCTCCGACCACGACGACTATCTCACCTTTGAGGGTCCGGCGTTCCACCACCGCCGACAGTTCCCCCAGGGTCCCGCGCAGGATCTCCTCGTGGACCTTTGTCAGCTCGCGCGCGACCACGGCCTTCCGGTCCCCCAGCACCTCGTGCATGTCCTTGAGGGCCGCGGTGATCCTGTGGGGTGACTCGTAGTAGACGACGGTGCAGGGAAGGCCGGCGAGGGACGCCAGCCTGGTCCTGCGCTGGCCGCTCTTTCGGGGCAGGTAGCCGGCGAAGTGGAAGGGCTGCGGGGGAAGCCCGGCGATCGACAGCGCCGCGACCACTGCTGAAGGGCCGGGGACGGCGACCACCTCGAGCCCTCGTTCCGCGCACGAGGAGACCAGGCGATAGCCGGGATCGGCCACGAGTGGCGTTCCCGCATCGCTTACCAAGGCGATGTCTTCGCCTCCCTCGATGCGTTCCAACAGCTCGCGGGAGGCTCGCTCCTCGTTGTGATCGTGGTAGGCGAGCAGGCGCGTCGTGATGCCGAAATGCGCCAGGAGTTTCCTAGTGCGCCTCGTGTCCTCGGCGGCGATCGCATCGACGGACTTCAGCACCTCTATCGAGCGCGGCGTAGCGTCACCCAGATTGCCGATGGGCGTCGCCACTACGAACAGCCGGCCCGTCCCCGCCGCTCCGTCCGAGTTCACCACCCGTCTATCCTCCGGATGCACTGGGGGCGATCGAGTCGATGATGCTGATGAGCGCCACGCCTTCCGAATTGCGCAGCCTGAGGACCACGTCGGTCGGCGTCTCTCCGATCCTCACTGGAGTCCCGAATCTCACACCTCGTGCCTCGATGTCGGTGATCGTCGCTGACGTCACGCGGCGCACAAGGAACGCGGCCCTGCGGTTTCCCTGACCGAAGGGCCGCATCAGCTCGAGTTCCAGCCCGAGCTCGGGCGTCGCCTCCTCGAGCCGGAGTTCCGCGTCGAGCAGGCGCGGGGGCGGCGCAGGGGGATTCGACAGGACGAAGTCGTTCATTCTCTCTCGGAAGCGAGGTACCTGAGACGGGACCATGGAGAATCCCGCCGCGCGGGGATGCCCGCCGTACCCGATGAAGAGCTCGCGCATGGTGGCAAAGGCGTCGACGAAGTTGAACCCCACGGGCCCCCTCGCTTCCGCCATGGCCTCGGAGTTGCGTCTGGTGATTATGATCACGGGACGCCCGGTCTCCTCCGTGAGTCTCGATGTGACGTAGCCCGCGACGCCGACTGGCACCTCGACCTCCATAATGACCACCGGGGACGACGCGTTGGTGCCGTCACGCCCGAAGTCCTCGCGCGTCTTCCTCCAGGCGGCGAGAGCCTCCTCCCGCCATCTCTCCTGGCGCTTGAAGAGGGAAGCAGCGAGAGCTCGGGCGTCGTCGGGGTCCCGCATCGCCAGAAGGTCGAGGGCCTTCTGCGTACCGGGGGAGTCGCCAGGGGCGCGCCCCAGGAGTCGTCCGAGCGAGTCCCGCACGTCCTCGGGGGAAAGCTCCCGACCCCACAGGCGCCCCTCCTCGAGCGCGGCCCTCAAGCCCACGCGCTCCGTGCCGGGCGCCGCCGCGAGCCCCTGCGTCACTATGGCCCTGTTGTCGCCCGTCAGCGGGACCTTGTCCGCGATCGAGCCTGCGGCCGCGAGCGCGAGCGCCTCTTGTCGCCACCTCGGGCCGTACCAGGGGACGTTCTCACCGGCGGGGCCGAACCTGCCGCGCAGCTCGTCCAGGAGGAGGTCGGCCACCCTGAGCGCCACGCCGACGCCGGCCATGTACCTGTAGGGGAAGCGCGAGTCGGGCAGTTTGGGATTGACTATGGCGACGGCAGGAGGAAGCTCCGGCGGGATCTCGTGATGGTCCGTGACTATCGTGTCGATCCCGAGCGTGTTGCCGTAGCCGATGAACTCCCTGTCGCTGACGCAGCTGTCGACGGTGATGATGAGACCGACCCCCGCTCCGTGCAGCCGGTCCAGCTCGGCGCGTGTGAGCCCGTGCCCCTCCTTCTTCCGGTCCGGGATGTATGAGACGACGGAGGCGCCCAGCTGATCCAGTGCTTCCAGCATGACCGTCGTCGCGGTCACGCCGTCGGCGTCGTCGTGGCCGTGAACCGCAATGAGCTCCCCCGACTCAAGCGCCGATCGCACCCTCTCCACCACGCGGTCCGCATCGGGCAGAAGGTGCGCGTCTGGAAGGGGGTCGTCGGAGGCCGCGAGATAGCGGGCCGCATCATCCGCGGAGCCGACGCCCCTGGCCGCGAGCACACGGGCGAAGGACGCCGAGACGCCGGCCGCGCGACTGATGTCGGACGCCAGGTCGGGCTCGACGGACGCCAGTCTCCAATCGTATCTTGATCCGCTCAGAATCACCTGGTCACCGTGGATGTGGAGAGGCCGGGTGGGAAGAGCCCCGCCCGGCCCCGAGTTGCATTCCGCTGTCGCTTCCCGCGGTCTCGCTCGTGAGCTCCTCCGCTCAAGCGGCCCCCGACCGCTCGGGTCAGTCCTTGCGTTTACGTCCCTCAATGAAGTGCTCTACGATGTCGATCGGGACCGGGAACACGATCGTCGAGTTCTTTTCGACGGCGATCTCGCTCAACGTCTGGAGGAACCGGAGCTGAATGGACGTGGGCTCGGTGGCCAGGACCGACGCGGCCTGGGACAGTTTCTCCGAGGCCTGGAGCTCGCCTGCCGCATGAATCACCTTGGCGCGTCGCTCCCTCTCGGCCTCCGCCTGCTTCGCTATCGCGCGCTGCATGCTCTCGGGAAGGTCGACGTGTTTGACCTCGACGGCCGAGACCTTGATGCCCCAGCTGTCGGTCTGTCGGTCCAGGATCGACTGCAGCTCCTGATTGATCTTCTCCCGTGCCGACAGGAGCTCATCGAGCTCCGCGCCACCGATGACGCTCCTGAGCGTCGTCTGGGAAAGCTGAGAGGTCGCGTAGTTGTAGTCCTGCACCTCCACGATGGCCTTGTCCGGCTCGAAGACGCGGAAGTACACGACCGCGTTCACCTTGACGGAAACGTTGTCCTTCGTCACCACGTCCTGAGGGGGCACGTCCATGGCGACTATCCGCAGGCTGACACGGACCACGCGGTCGATGAAGGGTATGACGAGGATGAGCCCGGGGCC
>DAOWER010000046.1 GCA_030638405.1 Candidatus Eiseniibacteriota bacterium
GACGTCGAGTTTCTCGGAGCGGCGGCGAGACTGCTTGCAGACGTGCTTCCCTCCGGAGTGACGGGAACGTTCGGGCACTCGTTCGGTCCCGACGACGAGGACAGCGAGCCCGACTTCCCGCGCGGGTTCATCACGCGCGACCCGGTCACGGTGAACATACTCGCGAGCGTCAGCCGTCTGTGCGACAGCACCATACCGATCCTGATGCTCGGTGAGTCGGGCGTGGGCAAGGACATCCTCGCGCGTGCCATCCACGAAGGCAGCTCGAGAACAGGGCGCCTCGTCGCTCTGAACGCGGGCGCGGTGCCGGCGAACCTGCAGGAGAGCGAGCTCTTCGGGCACGTGAAGGGCGCGTTCACGGACGCGGACCGCGACCGCGAGGGACTCATCGAATCCGCTTCCGGAGGCACCCTCTTCCTGGACGAGATAGGCGAGATGAACGCCGAGCTGCAGGTGAAGCTGTTGAGATTCCTGCAGAGCGGCGAATACAGGCGCGTGGGGGACAGTTCCAGCCGGACGAGCAACGCGAGGGTGATATCGGCCACGAACAGAGACCTCCGCGCCGATGTGCTCGAGGGCGAGTTCCGGGGCGACCTGTTCTACAGGCTGAGCGCGTTCACCGTGGAGATCCCGCCGCTGCGGGAGCGACCTTGTGACATCGTGCCCTTGATGCGCCACTTCCTCAAGATCTACGCGGAACTCGAGGGGAAGGACGTGCAGGGCTTCTCGGATGAGGTCGTGGCGCTGTTCCAGCACTACGATTGGCGAGGCAACAACGTCCGTGAACTTGAGAACGAGGTCCGCCGGTGTGTCGCTCTCTGCGCGGATGGTGACAGGATCGGCCTCGACCAGGTACGTCCTGAGCTTCTGGCCGAGCGCGGGGCCATCCTGGCCTCGGGTAGAACCGTGCCGGGCGACACGCTTTCCCTCAAGGACGAGGTGGAAGCGCTCGAGCAGAGCCGCATCCGGGAGGCGCTGGTCCGGCACGCGCAGAGCAAGCAGGACGCCGCCCACTATCTGGGTCTGTCGCGGACCGGGCTCTACACCAAGATGAGAAAATACAGGATGGAATGAGCGAGCCAGAGCGGTTCCGCTCGACGTCCTTCGGCCCCCGACCCTCAGTATTCTCCTCGCTTCCGACCGCACCATTTCCAAGGCATCTTCCACAACTTGTCAACACTGGCATGACGTCGCGAATGCGACGTTCTGTCGTGATCCTGACGTTCGTGTAAGCTCAAACAGTGAAGCAGGATAGACGTGCCCCGCGGGCAGGTGGCCTCGCGGGCTGTCGCGGACGCTCCGAAGAACCCACAACACTGCATTAGGCACGAATCCTCACAATCCGCTAACCTCCTATAGCTGGGACACTTACAGCCGTGCGGCGTCGGATTTCGTCTGGGGCGATCTGCGCGTTCTGGCACGCTTCATGCGAGTTCAGGGGTGCGGAGCGCCCTTGCGCGGGGGTCGGTCCGGTTATCCACAGAGTCTGATTTACCGTGGAGGGCGCGTTCAAAAGTGAACAGTCGAGGCCTGTCGTGTAGGAGCGACGGCCCGGCTGCGGTTGACGCGTTGCGGCTGACGCGGTCGGAGCAGGATGAAGCTGGAAGGAGGTGGTGCGGCAGGAGGAACCCGACCCGACTCTGGTGAAGGGGTTCCCCAGCTGTTGGGTTAGATATCGCAGAGTCCCCTCGAGTCCTTCACGACTCCCCGCCGTCCGTCTGAGACGGGGGGCCTGGCCGCCAGCGGGCCTCCTGACTGTAATCAAGGCGTCAAGGCGGGGCGTCGATCTGACTCAGCTTCGCGTTAATGCAGACGGGCCCGTTGGTTCTTCGCAGTCTGTCCGGTAGGGGGTGTATTCCGTCTCGGGCAGCGAGGAAGCCGGCGGGCCTGTCGCGTTGTGAGAAACCCCGGAGCACCGGGCTGTCGCACTCCTCCGCACTGTGGTATCCTCGCTCCCATTCTTCTGAGACCAACTCCCGACGGGCGACGCCAACGCGTCGGCCCCGGGAATCCACGTCAGGCCGGAGCGCACGGGTGGGAGTGTGTCCGTGAAGGAGTCCTATCTCACCAGCAGGTCGTTCCTTCGCGAGGCCGAGGAACTCGTCTCGTGGTCGGAGGGGCTCGATCGGGGGTCGTTCACACCGGGCGCAACAGCCCTTCTGGTGGTAGACATGCAGGGGTACTTCCTGGAGCCGGCGTCTCATGCGTACCTTCCGAGCGCCGCGGACATCGTGCCCGGCCTGGTCTCGCTCTCCAGGGCGTTCTGGGAGAGCGGCCTGCCGGTCATCTTCACCCGGCACCTGAACACCGAGGAGGACGCGGGGTCGCTCGGTGTGTGGTGGAACGATCTCATTCGCGTGGAAGACCCGCTCAGCGAGATAACATCCGCTCTGGATACGTCCATCGGCATCGTCCTGGAGAAGAGCCAGTACGACGCGTTCCACGGGACGGGTCTGGAGGACACTCTGAGAGACCGCGGCGTGGAGCGTGTGGTCGTGACGGGGGTGGCGACCCACCTCTGCTGCGAGACCACCGCACGCGCGGCTTTCGTTCGCGGCTTCCAGGTCACGTTCCCGGTCGACGGGACGGCCACGTATGACGAGCACCACCACCTGGCCACCATTCTGAATCTGGCGCACGGCTTCGCGACGACGACGCGGGTCCGGGATCTGGTCAGCGCAGTTCGGGGCTGAACCTGGGGGACGGCGGTGACACTCGATGCGGGCATCATCGGAGCAGGGCCGGCGGGCATTGCGGCGGCCGTCCAGTTCGCACGGCACGGCGTGAGAACCGTCGTGTTCGAGAAGGGATCGACCGGCGGACTGCTCCGCACCGCGTGGCGCGTCGAGAACTTTCCGGGGTTTCCCGGCGGCATCTCGGGTCCTGACCTCGCTGGGCTTCTCGAGGAGCAGCTTCGCGCATCACAGGCCGAGCTGGTCCGCGAGGAGGTCGAGTCACTCGACCGTGACGAGGAGCTCCTGATCGTCCGGACAGGCGGGCGTGCCGTTCGGTTCAGGGCCGTGATCGTGGCGTCCGGCACGCGCCCCCGTGACGTGACTGACCCCGAGATCCCGCCGGACGCAAGGGACCGGGTCTTCCGGGAAGTGGATGAACTCCGGGGCGTGAGAGGCGCACACGTCGCGGTCATCGGAGGCGGTGACGCCGCCTTCGACTACGCAATGAGTCTCTCGGAGGAGAATGACGTTACCGTTCTGGTCAGGGGGAACTCCACGCGCTGTCTACCGGCTCTTGCGACGATGGCGCGGTCGCGCGAGCGCGTGACCGTGAAAGTGCTGACCCGGATCACGGCGGTCGCCCGTGAGCCCGGAGGGCGGCTGAGACTGACGTCCCTGTCCAACGGTGGGGACGGCGGAGGCGCGCGCGGAGGCCTCCATGCCGACTACCTGGTCCTGGCGGTCGGAAGGGACCCGGACGACGGGTTCGTCTCCGAGGAGCTGCTCCGGGATGCTCCCGCACTTGAGGCGCGGCGAGAGTTGCTCTTCGCCGGCGATGTCGCGAATGGTATCTTCCGTCAGGCGTCGATCGCCGCGGGTCAGGGCACACACGCCGCGATGAGGGTGGCGACGATGCTGAAGGAAACCGCCGGGGTGGCCCCCTGACGGAGAGGCAGCGGGAAGCGGACCGTGCGGAGGATTCTGCGTTGAGAGTAGTCGCATCGACAGGCAGAGAAGACGTGGCAGTGGCCTACGTGGCCGAGACGACCGGCGGCCGGCTCGTCGAGTTCACCGAAGCCGTCCAGCCGCCGTTGTCCCGCGAGCAGAAGTGGGTACTGATCGTCTCGAGCCTCTTCGGCTGCCCGGTGCGATGCGCCATCTGTGACGCGGGCGGCAGCTACGAGGGCAAGATGACCGCCGGGGAGATCCTGGAGCAGATCGATTTTCTTGTCGACGGGCGCTACCCGGACAGACGCGTGCCGTCCGCGAAGTTCAAGATCCAGTTCGCGAGGGTGGGGGAGCCCTCGCTCAATCCGGCCGTCCTGGACGTGCTGAAGGAGCTGCCGCGGCGCTACGACGCTCCCGGGCTTCTGCCCGCGGTCTCGAGCATCGCCCCAGCCGGGTGTGATGGATTCTTCGAGCGGCTCCGGGACATCAAGAACCGGCTGTACCCGAACGGGAAGTTCCAGCTCCAGTTCTCCATTCACACGACGGACGAGTCTCTTCGCGACCGGTTGATCCCGATGAAAAAGTGGGGGTTCGACCGCATCGGTAGTTACGGCTCCGGTTTCCGCGCCTCCGGCGACCGCAAGGTCACGCTGAACTTCGCCCTCGCTCGCGGCACGACCGTCGATCCCGACGTTCTGCTCCGCTGGTTCGACCCGGCGGATTTCCTTATCAAGATAACACCGATCAATCCGACACACCGCGCGGTCATGAACGGCATTGTGTCCCACGTCGACCCGGGCAGGGAGGAGGCGGGTGTCGAGATAGAGCGCCTTCGCTCCGCGGGATACGACGTGCTCCTGAGTATCGGAGAACTGGAGGAGAACCGGATCGGCAGCAACTGCGGGCAGTACATCCAGAGGCACCTGGAAGCGAAGGAGCAGCTCGGGGACGGTTACGCGTGCGTTGATGATGCCGCGATCGCCGTGCTTGCGCCGGGCAAGTCACGCGAGTGACGGTGACGCCTTGACCGCGCCCTGGAATAGACCCGGTCCACGCGTGTATGTTTGACAGGAGGTGACGCCATGGAATTTCAGATCTGGTGGTTGTGGATGGGACTCGCCGCCGTCTTTCTCATCGGCGAGATCTTCACGGAGGGTTTCTTCCTGCTCTGGTTCGGCGTAGGCGCGGCGCTTGCCGGGACGCTCGCCATCTTCGACGTCGGTCCTGTATGGCAGTGGGCGATGTTCGTCGTCGCCTCAGGGCTGCTGCTCGCCGTGTCCCGCAGGTTCGCGGACCGCTTCACGCACAAGCAGCCGCCGGGTATCGGCGCCGACCGGCTGGTCGGCAGGCGAGGTGTTGTGCTCGAGAAGATCGACAACATGGAGAACGTCGGGAAGGTCAGGATCGACAAGGAGGAGTGGCGGGCCGAGAGCGAGGACGACGGCGCCATCGAGTCGGGCACCCGCATCGAGGTCACGCGCCTGGACGGCACGCACGCGGTCGTCAGAACTCTCACGAAGGAGCAGTGATATGGTAGCCCTTTTCATCATCGCGGCGGTACTCATATTGATACTCGCCTCACGGGTCATCAAGATCGTCAGGCCCTGGCAGAAGGCTCTGATCGAGAGACTGGGACGGTACCAGAGGACGGCCGACAGCGGCCTGACGCTCGTCGTCCCGTTCATGGAGAGGATGATCAAGGTCGACATGCGCGAGCAGGTCGTCGACGTGCCGCCGCAGGGCGTCATCACCAAGGACAACGTGGTCGTGGAGGTCGACGCCGTCGTCTACTTCGAGGTGACCGACCCGGTCAAGGTAACGTACAATGTGGCCAGTTTCTACATTGCGGCGACCAAGCTGGCGCAGACCAACCTGAGAAATCTGATCGGTGACCTGGCGCTGGACGAGTCGCTGACGTCGCGCGAGATCATCAACACCAAGCTCCGCGAGATCCTCGACGATGCGACCGACAAGTGGGGCACGAAGGTCACGAGGGTCGAGCTCCAGAGGATCGAGCCGCCGGCAGACGTCACCGAGGCGATGCACCGGCAGATGAAGGCCGAGCGTGACAGGCGCGCGATGATCCTCGAGGCGGAGGGCCACAAGCAGTCGGTGATCCTCAAGGCCGAGGGTGATGCCGAGGCCATTCGCAAGGTGGCCGAGGCGGAGAAGTTCCAGAAGCTGACCGTCGCGCAGGGCGAGGGTGAGGCCATCCAGACCGTCTACAACGCGATACACGAGGGCCGACCCACCAACGACCTCATCGCCATCAAGTATCTGCAGGCGCTCGAGAAGATCGCGGACGGGAAGGCGACCAAGGTCTTCCTGCCGCTCGAGACCTCCGGCGTGCTCGGGAGCATCGCCGGGATCGGAGAGCTTCTGAAGGAGAAGATAGCCGGGCCGAGCGGCGGAGGTCAGACGTACGCCCCGTCCTCCGAGGAGGGCAGTGGATAGGGGGTTGCCCGTTGGCGGCCCGTCGGCAACCGGTCGAGGGCGCGCGATGGTCCCCAACGAGCGAACAGAACGCCGACACGAGGGGGTCGCTGCAAGGCTGCAGCGGCCCCTTTTCGCGCGGTACCGGGTTTTGAGCCGCGGCCGGCCGCGGCGTCCTTGACCAGAGCGGAAGCTCGTGATTACAATTCAAGTGTACCATCCGACCTTCCGCGCGCGGTCCCGGACGGTCCATCCGGGCCGCGGGGCCCCAGACCATCACGTCCGCGCGGCCATCTGTTCCAATCGGGCGGTGAGAGATGAACAGGACCTTCGTCTTGGTCAACCCGGCATCCGGGCACTACCGTGCCGACACGGTCGGGGCCGCGATCGAGCGCGCCGCCGCGGCAGGCGACCGGAGGCCGGAATTCCGTGAGATTTCGGCCGGGGATTCGGTCCCGGACATCATCAGGGCCGCCGTCGCTCGCGGCTTCGACATGTTCGTCGCCGTGGGTGGAGACGGCACGGTCTCCGGTGTCGTCGAGGGGCTGGACGGATCACCGCTGCCGCTCGCCATCGTCCCGGCGGGGACCGGGAACCTGCTCGCCAGAGGGCTCGGCGTTCCCCTGGACCCCGTCGCTGCCGCCGGCCTCATTGCCGGGGAGCACGCGACCAAGACGATAGACGCGATGCGGGTCGGGACGCGCGTGTTCGTCCTCAATGTCGGCGTTGGCATCAGCTCGGCGACAGTGCGCGACACGAGCAACGCCGACAAACGCAGGTTCGGCCGAGCGGCGTACGTCGGGACGGGGCTTCGGAAGATGCTCGGCTTCCGCCCGTGTCGCTTCACGGTCACCGTCGACGGTCGAACCACCCGCGTGAGGGCGACGGAGGTGACCGTCGCCAATTGCGACTTCATGGGAGACATCCCCTGGCCGTGGGCGCCCGAGATACTGCCGGACGACGGCAGGCTCGATGTGTGTCTCGTACTCGTGCCGACCGTCGGCGAATCCATCCGGTCCGGGCTCAGGGTGATGCGTCACCGCAGGAAGCCTCTGCCCAACGTGCGGTGGCTCCGCGCCCGCCGGAGCGTGAAGATAGAGGCCAATCGTATACTGCCGGTTCAGGGCGACGGCGACCTGATAGGGGAGACGCCCGTCGAGGTGACCGTGCTGCCCGACGCGGTCCAGGTGGTCGTCCCCAAGCATTGACCGGTCATCCGAAACGTGCTACTGAGTCTGATGAGCCCACGCTGACCGAGCGCGCCCCGCCGACCACGGAGTCCGCGATTGACCGAACCCAGCAACCGCCCCACCGGGACACCGGACACTCGGAAGCGCCTGCCCCGCAACGTCTGGGTCGTGA
>DAOWER010000012.1 GCA_030638405.1 Candidatus Eiseniibacteriota bacterium
CACCGGAGGTAAGGAATGCCGTCAGCATTCCATCACTCCCGGTGCCCTGTTCTCCCGCCCGCGGTCGCGGCGGGCAAGACTAACCGGACCGCTCTCTACTGCTACGAGCCCTCAGACACCACCGATGCGCCGCTGCCGGGGCACGAGCCGCCCGCTTTCATTGCGCAGGGCACGCCCGAATCCGCCGCCTTGGCCATCCCGGGGCACGTTCCGGCCGCGTCTGCCGTCTCGACCGTGCCGGGGCATCCCGAGGTCATGGCAAGCGCGCATGTGCACTCCTCGCCATCGGCGTGCTCGCACGTCACGGTCTTGCCGTCGCAGGTGATCGTGAACTCACTCTTGCCATCCACGCCCTCGCACGTCACTGTGCACTCCGCACTGCCCTCCGCGCCTTCACACGTCACCGTGTACTCGCCGGAGCCGTCATGTCCCTCGCAGGTCACGATGTACTCCGAGCTGCCCTCCGCGCCCGAGCACGTAACGGCGCATTCCATTTCGCCACCCTTGCCCTCGCACGTGACGGAGAGCCCACCTGCAGAAGCAGTGCTGGTCTCCGCCTGTTCGTCGCTCTGTGTACAACCGGCGAGCAGGATCCCGAGGCCTGCCACGATAGCCGCCGCCAGAAACACATGTCTGGTCTTCATGCCTTTCCTCCGTTGGTGACACTGCGCCGCCCCACTGCCGGAGGCGGCGAACTCGGGCGACCACTACCCACGGTGGACACCCATCAAGTTTGTGTATTGTACAGTCTAGCCGATATCGCTCGATTGAGCAAGTACCCAGGTCCTTTTCTCACATGTGGTCCTGTGCGGGTGCCGGACCGGTAGACGCCGCGGGCTCTCCGTCCCGGACGCGGATCTGGTGGAGAAGCCCGGAAATGACGTCTTCGACGGTCCACCGTCGTCGGGAGGCGACATCTGTAATTGAGCGTGCCTTGTGCAGTTGCGGCTGGCCGCGGGCGCCGTCGTCGTCCGCGGACTACGGATTCGAGGCTTCGCGTGGTCGCCGGGCTGGCGACGCGCGAAGAAGCAGTCTTGCAACAGGTTGCGACGTCACCAGTTAGGGCTCGCGGAAGACTCGAGGCGAGGTCGGCACAGAGCTTGCCTTACTAAGACACTGTGAGGACGCGTGGTTTCTCCGATCGGATCGCCTGGAGCAGCCGTCGGAGGGCGGGTGTCAACGTGTGAGACACCCGCGCGAGCGTCCGGATGACGACGCCTACTGCGGGGGGAGGCTTCAGGTGACATCGAAGGTCGAAGAGTTGAAGGAACTCGGGCAAAGGCGGTACGTGGGTGACAGCAGCAACAATCTGGTTCACGACACGTGGCACGCGGACTGCGAGGGCTGCGGGCTGGACGAGATAGTCGGACGCGGCGACGCCGTCGGGTTCACACCGGACACACTCGATGGGGCACTCTGGGCGGGGTACGAGTACTGCGAAGCGTGCCACGACAGAACAGAGCCACCCGCTCCTCCCTGGGCCGCCGAGAAGACGGCACCGGCTGAGCCGGCGCCCAAACGCCCCACACGCCGGATGAGGACGCCGGCACCCAGGCCGGGGCGCCCGAACTGAAGTAAGAGGCGCTCCGTCGGGAGTTGTTCGCATCCCGGCAGGAGCGAAGCAGGACCAAGGTAACAGGGTAATCCAACGCGGCTGACGTGGAGTACCCCGCAGCCAGGCTTCGGTCTGGCGACGTGCGCGCCGCAGCGCGCAGGACCGGCCCCGAGAGGGGCCGGTCTGTCTGTACTGAGATGGTGCGGGACTTCGATCACCACGCTCAGGCCCCGACGGAGATCGGCGTGGTGTCGGGTGCACCCGCTGGACGTCGACTACGCCTCGGATGGGTCGTCCGGGGACGCGATGTCCCCCTGGCCGAGGAAGGCCTTCGCTCTCCTGGTGTGCTCGGCGGTCAGGTCGAGGAAGCCGCGCCCGGAGAGCTGGCGGAGCGTCTCCTCGTAGGCGGTCTTCATGACGGTCGGGATCTTGTCAACGTCGCAGATGCCGACGCTGATCGTTCTCGGCCTCAATAGGATTACGGAGAAGCCTCGCCGGGGCCTGTGACAGTGAAGCAGGTTGTAGTCCGTGATGGCGCGGCTCTGGACGCTGTTTGAGTAGAGAACGAGGTCCATCGGGTGGGAGAGCGACTCCTCGCGGGGAGCGTTGCCACCGTAGCCCAGATCGACCGCGATGACGACGGTGCGGGGTCGCCCGAGTCTGCGCGCGGACTGCCAGTCGTGGAACGCAGTCGCGATCGGCAGATGCTCGACGGTCGCGCCGTCAATGTAGAACCTGCTGCCGATCTTCTTCGGCGGCAGCGTGCCCGGGATCGCCATCGATGCGCCGATGGCATCGGCGAGGCTCACTTGCGGCGACGTCCCGTCGGAGAACACCCACTTGGTTGTCTTCTCCCGGCGCTGGGGCTCGGGCCTGCCGGTGCCCAGATCGAAGGCCACGCACGAGAACGGTAGGGGCAGATCTGAGAGTCTGGGTACGCCGCCGACGTAACGCTGCAGAACGTTTATCAGGTACTCCTCCAGCCGTGTCGAGTCGTAGATGCCCGCGCGGTCGAAGGAGCGTCCCGCGAACGCTCGAACCACCTCTCCTGCGACCAGCCGCATCGCTGGATGTTTCGCGGCGAATCCGAACAGCTCATCCGGGCTGGTGATGTCGAGCATCACTTGTTCGAGCTCCGCCACCGTCAGCCCCGCGGCGTGTAGCCCTGCGATCACGGCGCCCGCGGAGGTGCCATAGATCGCGGCGATCGGCACACCCAAGAGCTCGAGCACTCTCAGTACGCTTACGTGACAGGACATGGCCATGCCGCCGCCCGACAGGGCGACGACGACCTTCTTGCGCCTGAGGAAGCGCAGGAGAGGGGAGAATTGCTCCTTCCACCGCCCGAGTTCGTCCCCGGCCAGCGTCGCTCCGTCCCTGGACGGCTGCTGCTGCGGCTGCCGCTCGAGTGAAAACCAGTCGAACTCTCTCTCGTTGCTCATCCCTGTGACTCCACTAGCCCGCCAGAAGGCCGAACAGCGCTCCGGTCACGGTGGACATGACCAGGACCAGCGCCAGGTAGACTGCCGTCTTCCTCGTTCCTATGACGCTACGCAGTATCAGTATGTTCGGAAGCGAGACCGCCGGGCCCGCCAGAAGGAACGCGAGAGCCGGGCCCTTCGCCATGCCCGCGCCCATCAGTCCCTGAACTATGGGTATCTCGGTCATCGTGCAGAAGTACATCAGACCCGAGGCCACGGCCGCAACCAAATTCGACAGTATCGAATTGTCGCCCACTAACCCTGCGACCCACGCGGACGGTATCAGCCCCTCGTGGCCGGGCCTGCCCAGCATTGCGCCGACGATTAGGATTCCCGCGAAGAGAAGCGGGAGGATGTCCTTGGCAAGATCCCAGGAGCCGTCGAGCCAGTCGCGCGTCTCCCGGGTTCCGGTGGCCGCCACGACGGTCAGCCCTGCCATGCCCGCGAGGAACGGGATCAGGGGCCTTCCCGGGAAGAGCAGGGCGAGCGCCGTCACGGCGGCCCCCGCGCCGACGACGGCCCACGTGCGCAGGCCGAACCATCTGACGAGTATCACGCCCAGCACGATGGCAGACGCGCCGGTCAGAGGCCACCTTGCCGTGTAGATCACGTGAGAGATACCGGTGTCGCCGGCCGCGTGCCAGTTCGCGAAGGCCAGGACCGCCACGGTAGAGGCGAAGATCGCCAGGCTTTGTCGCAGAGGGCGCTCGACCTCAGGTCTGGGTTCGGCGAGCTGCTTCTCTGCCCGGGCCGTCTCCTCGTGGTTGAAGATGAAGTGCATGATGAGCCCGATGACGATGCTGAAGACGATCGCTCCCGCGGCCCTGGCGACTCCAAGCTGCGCACCCAACACGCGCGCCGTCAGGAATATCGCGATGACGTTGATGGCGGGACCCGCGTAGAGAAACGTTGTTGCGGGGCCCAGCCCGGCGCCTCTCGAGTAGATGCCGGCGAAGAGCGGCAGTATGGTGCAACTGCACACGGCCAGAATGCAGCCCGATACGGACGCCACGGCGTACGACACGAACTTGCTGGCATGCGCGCCCAGGTACCTCATCACAGAGGCCTTCGACACGAAGGCCGAAACGGCGCCGGCGATGAAGAGCGCCGGCAGGAGGCCCATCAGCATGTGTTCGCGGACGTACCACTGCACGAGCGCGAGGGCCTCAGTGACCGCGCTCCCGACCCTTCCGGTGTCCACCGGGACGAAGTAGAACATCAGGAAGACAGCGACAACAATGAGAACGAACTTCCCGTCTCTCTTCCAGTCCAAGCGCTTACTCCTCTTTCTCCCGCGCCCACGGACGCGCGCGCAGGAGTTCAGTCACCCACGGTGCGATCACATGATAGAAGACGTGGTGTCCGCGTCGCTCGCTGTCGACGATGCCGTTGCTGCTGAGGAGAGCCAGGTGCTTCGAGACAGTGGACTGGTCGAGGCCGGTCACCTCGGCCAGATCGCACACGCAGCACTCGCCCTCTGCAAGGTGGGTGAGGATGACGAGCCGCGACTCGTGCCCGAGCGCACGGAACAGCCTGGCCTGGTTCCTCAGGCCGCGGCGCTCCTCCCGCACGTCGTCATTCCCCGTGGGGGCAGCTGGTCGCAGCTCCGTCTCTTCCGGCACGTCGTTCGCTCCTGACGGTTGTCTGTGTCGAATCGCCGCCCCGGTGCTTCAGACCAGGGCCGCGCCGCGGACGTGACAATAATATATTGCTATATGGGCATATTTGCAACCGTGATTCCACGTGGAGCGGGCCCGAATGCCGATAGTGACTCCGAAGGAGCCAGTCTGAGTGATTCCGAAGCAGCCGACCCGAATGTCCACAGAGTTGGCTTGAAAGCCGCCCGTTTCACCGCTATTCTATTCATCTGGCGCGCTAACTTGCCAACCAGCGTGCTTCTATGAGGTCGGGCATCAGCGGGCGCCGGAGCGATCCGGACACGAGCGACACGCCCCCTCAGCCGGGAGACCGGTGACCGAAAGGCAGACGCCATGACGAGGATCTTCGCCAAGACGAAGCTGTTGGAGTCGCAGATCGACGAGTACCTGAATCACACCAGCCAGGTGGGACTCCTCTTCCTTGAGGCGATCAAGGATTACCTGGAGGGACGGTTCGAGGAGTTCGAGTCCCGCAGACAGCAGGTCGGCGCTCTCGAGAATCACGCCGACGAGCTTCGAAGGGATGTCGAGCGACAGCTGTACGCGGAGACCCTGATCCCGGAATCGCGCGGGGACGTGCTGGGCATCCTCGAGAACACCGATGAGGTGATCAACGCGGCGAAGGTCACGCTCGCGCAGGTCTCCTCCGAGCGTCCGGACATTCCGGACGAGCTGGACGGCGACTTCCTGGAACTGGCCGACTACGGCAACCGGGCCGTGCAGGAACTCGTCATGGGCATCCGGGCTTTCTTCCGGACCGCCGCCGTGACCGATTTCGTGCACAAGGTCGCGTTCTGGGAGAAGGAGGCCGACACGGTCGCGGAGCGGCTGAGGCGCAGGATATTCGCGATGGACGTGGAGCTTGCGTGCAAGATACACCGCGGCAGCTTCGTCAGGCACATCGACACCGTCGCTGACGAAGCCGAGGACGTGAGCGAGCGGCTGTCCATCTCAGCGATCAAGCGGTCGATCTGATGATACTGTTCTTCCTCTCGAGCGCGCTCTTCCTGGGGTGGTCGCTGGGCGCCAACGACGCGGCCAACGTGTTCGGCACGGCCGTCGCCACCAGAATGGTGCGCTTCAGGACCGCGGCCATCTTCTGCGGCATCTTCGTGATTCTCGGAGCCGTCATCTCCGGGGGTGGGACCACGGACACGCTGGGGCAGCTCGGCGCGGTGAACGCTCTTGGCGGTTCGTTCATGGTCGCCCTCGCGGCGGCCCTCGCCGTTCTGTGGATGACCAAGGCCGGGCTGCCGGTCTCGGTCTCCCAGGCGATAGTCGGGGCCATCCTCGGCTGGAACGTCTTCACGGGCTCACAGACGGACGTCGGCTCGCTCATCAAGATCGTATCGACGTGGGTCGTCTGCCCTCTTCTCGCGGCCGTCTTCGCGGCTGTCTTCTACCTGGCGGCGCGGCGGCTCATTGCGCGGTGGTCGGTGCACGTCCTGGAGCTGGACGCGATAACCCGCACCTGTCTCATCGCCGCGGGCGCCTTCGGGGCGTATTCGCTCGGCGCCAACAACATCGCGAACGTGATGGGAGCGTTCGTTCCGGCGTTCCCGGTGCGCTCGGTTGCCATCGCCGGCCTCTTCACGATCGACAGTGTTCAGCTTCTCTTCCTCGTGGGCGGTCTCGCCATCGCGGTGGGCGCGTTCTCTTACTCCCACCGCGTGATGATGACGGTGGGGAAGGGGCTCTTCCGGCTGACGCCGGTGACGGCGCTCGTCGTCGTTCTGGCGGAGGCCATCGTTCTCTTCCTGTTCGCATCGCAGTCGCTGGAGAGCTGGCTCCTGAGCCATGGGCTTCCCACCATTCCGCTGGTTCCCGTCTCGAGTTCGCAGGCCGTCATCGGCGCAGTCATCGGCATCGCGGTCGTGAAAGGCGGGAGGGGGGTGCGGTACAGCGTTCTGGGGAAGGTGGCCGGTGGGTGGGCGGCGACGCCGGCGATCGCCGCGGTGCTCGCGTTCCTGGGGCTGTTCTTCCTGCAGAACGTTTTTGGACTGGGAGTGGTGCGCCCGACGCCGTTCCGGTTGAGCGAGGCGGTTATGGAGAGGGTCTCGGCGGAAGGTCTCACGAGCCTCTCTCTCGAGAAGCTAAAGGGGAGAAGCTTCGAGAACGCCCGCGCCTTCAAGGTCGCCCTGATGGACGGGACCGATCTCGACAGCGCCGACGTGTCTCTGGCGCTGGAATTCGCGGGGAGAGACAGCTTCTTCATAGTCCCTGACCTCATCGGCGCGTTCGATCCCTCGCTTCTGACCGTGGGGCAGACGGACGCGCTGCGTGCGCTCGAGTGGAGAGGTTTCTCCCACGAGTGGCAGCTCAGAGAGAGGCTCGTCGAGGAGACGGCGGAGTGGGCGCTCCTCCCGGACGGCAGGGAGAACCATCAGCACAACAAGGCGGTCCGCTACCGCCTCCGACACGTGTATGACACGTTCCGCGTGCCGCTGGAGAGGGAAGGGCGCTGAGCGGCAGGCGTTTGTTCGGACCACCCTCGGCGGTCCGGCGACCCCGATTCGATATGTAACACTCCAACAGGGGGAGGACCATGCGCTTCTCGATCACGGCGCTGCTGGCGCTTGCAGTTGCGCTCTTCGGACTCGGTGGCTCCAGTGCGGAGGCCGGTTGGGAAGAAGCGCTGGACACGCTGGTCGCGGCCCCGGACGATGCGGAGGTCGAGGCGCTGATCGCCGACGTCCTGGACTACGCGCCCTCATGGCAGGAGGTCGCGGCGCGTATCCGGTCCACTGCGTTCCCACCCGCGGACCAGGTCGGGCAGGCCGTTCTGCGGACGACGGTGTGCATCGACACCGTCGAGCGCCCGTGGGTCCTGCAGATTCCTCAAGACTACGATCCGTCGGTACCCACTCCTCTTCTCGTGGTTCTGCACGGCGGCGTGGGCACGGCAGAGGTCTACGACGACCCCCTCGGATATGTGGCCGAGGACGAGTTTGGAGCGGTCGCCCTCGATCGGGGCTGGATTTCGGTGTTCCCGTTCGGGCAGGCCGGCGCCACCTGGTGGGATGAGGTTGGGATGACGAACATCCGTAACCTCGTCCGTACCGTGAAGCGTGAGCTCAACGTCGATGACGACCGCGTGTGGATGGCCGGGTTCTCGGACGGAGCGTCCGCGGGCTTCGCGCACGCGATGCTTGCGCCTTCCGACTACGCCGCCTTCGCGGCGCTGAACGGCCACATGGGCGTGGCCAGCCTGGACGGCGACCTTCCGGCCTACGCGCCCAACATGTCGGCGACGCCCATCTTCGCGACCACGACCTTCGACGACGGACTGTATCCCTCGTATAGAATGAGGCGGTCGATAGAGATGGCGCGGGACGCCGGCGCCGACATCTACTATAGAGAGTTCCCCGGCGGGCACGATTTCGACGGCGTCAAGGATGAGTTACCAGCCGTTGCGCGCTTTCTCGAGCGGCACCCGCGGGACCCGTTCCCCTCGCGTATCGTGTGGGAGACGGGTTCTGCCGACTTCGGGGAGTGCCGCTGGTTCGCCATCGACCGCGTCACGACTGACGAGCCGGCGCCCTGGCACGAGGACCACAACGTTGCGCTCGTGGACGACAGGATAACGATAGGGTTCCAGGCGGACTACGAGTTTGAGGGGCGGGGGATACTCGTCGGCGTGCTGTCCGACGGTGACTACCCTGCGCGGAACATCGGGCTTCGGGCGGGTGACGTCATAGTGAAGGCCGATGGAGCGCGATTGGACAGCCTCCCGGACCTCAATGAGTGGAAGGGCACGGTCGAGAGGGGAGACGCGTTCGAGATGACGGTCCTGCGGGAGGGCGGGGAGGTCGTTCTTCGGGGCGAGCTGCCGGAAGCCGCCGGTCACTTCATCTTCAAGCGCGACGTCCCTTCGGCCGCGGTGAGGGCCGGCTTCGCCGCGAATCGCCTTGAGGTGGCCGCTTCCCGCGTGGGTTCATTCAGACTTCTGGTTCATCCCGACATGGTCGTGCTGGACCAGAATCTGGTCATCGACGTGAACGGTGATATCGTGTTCGACGACATCGTCCAGCCCGACCTCGAGTTCATGCTCGAGAGCTATCTCGAGAACCGCGACCGCAGTCTGCTGTACGTGGCGGAAGTGGTGATCGAGCTGCAGTAGAACGTGGAAGCGGGTCCCGCCCCTACCCCGCGCGCAGTTTGTCGCGGCGAAGCCGCGGCGCTGTCTGAGCACGGGGTAGGGGTGGGACCCGCCACTACCTCCCAAGCAGCATCCTCAGCGTGTCCGCCAGTGCGGCATACTGCTCGATCGAGTTGTAGATCTGAGCAGCCACTCGAACGATGCTGGCCGGCCCCGGCGGGTACGCGAGAACGGGAACCTCGAAGCCGTACTCCTCCCGGAGCACAGCGTCGAGTTCGTCGAACTCCAGCGCGGTCGTCGTGAAGTGGTAGGTTCCCTCCGACAGCGGTACGCTCGCGAGCGTGCCGATCATCTCGTCCGGACAGGCGGGCCCCACGCCGACGGCGTCGCACAGGAGCGCGCGCGCACCACGTGCGAGCTTCCTGTTCCGCTCCATTAGTTCGGGCCATCCGCCGGGCAGAAGCGAACCCATGAACCGTATGGACTCGGGGATGCACAGGTAGGCCGTCGGGTCAATGGTCCCGGTCCATCCGAATTCCAGCTGGAACCGCGAAGCGTCCGTCCTCCTGGAGTTGGCGCCGTGGCTGATCGTCAGCGGCCTGATAGACGGCTGAAGCTCGTGGCGCACGTAGAGGATGGCCGCTCCCTTGGGAGCGCACAGCCACTTGTGGCAGTTGCCCGTGTAGTAGGCCGGGCTGATGTCGGTGATGTCGAGAGGGAGCATCCCCGGACCGTGGGCTCCGTCCACCAGTGTATCGATCCCGCGTTCGGTGAGAGCCCGGACGATTCCTCTGATGGGCATGACCATGCCTGTCAGGCTGGTTATGTGGTCGATGACGGCGAGGCGGGTCCTGTCTGACGCGCCGTCCAGCAGGCGCTCCACGATCTCGTCCGAAGATTCCACTGGAAACGGGACGTCGACCGCGACAACGCGCGCACCCGACCTTCCCGCGACGAACTCCATCGCGTTCCGGCAGGCGTTGTACTCGTGGCTTGTCGTGAGGAGCTCGTCTCCCGCCTCGAAGCTGAGCGAGCGGAGGACCGTATTGACACCGGTCGTCGCATTCGGGACGAAAACGAGGTCGTCCGGGTCCACTCCCACGAAGACCGCGGTCTCGGTACGCGCCGAGTTCGCCAGTTCGTCGAGCTCTCTGTGAAGGAACTGAACGGGCCCCCGTTCGAGCCTGCTGCGGAGCCTCGTCTGAGCTTCCAGCACGGGGATGGGACACGCGCCGAACGACCCGTGGTTCAGGAAGGCAACGTCAGGGTCAAGACTCCAGTGCCGAACGAACTCCGATGCGCCGGACCTCGCACCGAGCCCGCGCGCACCCCTCGGCTTCTCCGGTCCACCCTTCCCGTCAGTCTCGCTCGTCACTGTCATTCTTCCAGTTCCGCAACGCGGTCCTGCTTCCGTTTCCACTGATCGGGATCCCAGTTTGGCATACCCGACTTCTCTATCTCTCCGAGGGCCTCCTTGAGCATCCCGACGCCCGTGGCCCGGTCGCCGGATTCTACTACCATCTCGCCCAGGTCCCATCTGGCGAAGCCCATCCACTCGACGGCGTCCGATGCTCCGTCCGCGTTCAGCCTCGTGGCCCAGTCCAGCACCTTGAGCATCTCGGCCTCCGCCTCGTGGAGCCGGTCCTGCTTCATCATGACGTGGGCCACCGAGTAGTCGGCTATGAGCCTTGGCAGTTCGGCCTCGCCCTTGTAGTGGTACTCCCGCGCCCTGACCAGGGCGTCGTACGCCTCACCGTAGCGCTCGTCGTCGTAGTAGTTCCAGCCGAGGTTGTTCCAGAGCGGGCCGAGCCATCCGTCCATCTCGCCCCTCTCAGCCATCTCGATGCCCTTGAGTGACCAGTCGAATTTTTCCTTTTCATCACCCGTGATGGCGATCATGTGCGCTGCGTCGACCGCGCGTTCCCAGAGCTCCTTCTCGCCGCAGTAGTCGAACATCTCCCGGAACGTGTTCGTCGCGGTCTCGTTGTCCTCGTCCTGCCACTCAAAGCGTCCGCGGACTCCCAGGTAGCGAGACCAGCCGGCTGGGTCGGACTCCACGGCCTTGGCGGCCGCCCGAATCAGCCACTCCCTGCCCTCATCCTTCTTCTCCGTTATCAGGTAGCTTCTTGCCCGCATGGAGGCGGCTTCCACGAACGCCGAGTTGTCGCCCGCGGCCTCTGCCTCTCCCGCTATCTCCTCGAAGAGGACGCCCGCCTCCGCGTACTGCCTGCTCTTGAAGACCTCATCGGCCTCTGCCAGTCTGTCTGCCAAACCGGTATCCTCCTGCGCCTCACCCGCGCACCCGGCGAACGTTGCGACTGCAGCCGCCACAGCGAGAAAGAGGACTCTTCTCAATGGCATGGACTGCCTCCTCCCTGAGCACTCGCTTCCAGCATTGAGGCGGGTGGTCGCCCCCCCTTCGCACGGCGCGGAGAGGTCTCCCGTAGTCACCGGGGGCTTCCGCCGTCAGCTCGTCCGCGAAGCATCAGGCACGTAGTCAGCGATGACGGGGAAGCTCTCGAGGTCCCTCTCGATCGACGCCCTCAGGAACGAGTCCACCCACCAGAAGATGTCGTGCCGCTTGATGGTCCTGCGCAGCATGTGCATCCTCCGGAGGCGCTCGTCCGGTGGCATCACAAGCGCCTCGTGGATGGTCTCCGCCATCCCGGCGACGTCGTAGGGATTCACGAGGAGCGCGCCGCGCTGCAGTTCGGCCGCCGCGCCGGCAAATTCGCTCAGAACGAGCACGCAATTCTCCTCCAGGCTGCAGGCGCAGTACTCCTTGGCGACCAGGTTCATGCCGTCCTTGTACGGCGTCAGGAGCGCGACCTCGGAGGCGCGGTAGTAGCCCATGAGTTCGAGACGGTCCAGCGAGCGGTAGAGATAGTGGATGGGCACCCACGCTGAGCGCTCTGTGAACTGGCCGTTGATCTGGCCCACCAGCCCCTCTATCTCCGTCTTGAGTTCTTCATACTCCGGGATGCCTCTGCGGCTGGGGACGACAATCTGAATCAGCGTGACCCTGTGACGGTGCTCTGGGTGCCGCTCCAACATGTGCCTGAAGGCCTTCAGCCGCTCCGGTATTCCCTTCGTGTAGTCCATCCTGTCAACACCAAGGATGATCTGTCTCTCGGGCAGATTCTCGTGTATGTGCCAGGCGCTCACGGCCACGTCGTGGCTGTCGGCGTCCCGCTCGAACTGCCGGTAGTCGATGCTGATAGGGAAGGCGCCCGAGCGCA
>DAOWER010000109.1 GCA_030638405.1 Candidatus Eiseniibacteriota bacterium
CACAAGACCGAGATACACCGCCTGCACCGTCAGGTGCTGGAGAAGGGGATGACGCTCATCCCGCTCGCGGCGTATCTCAAGCGGGGGAGAGTGAAGATAGAAGTGGGGATCTGCCGCGGCAAGAAGACCTACGACAAGCGCCGAACGCTCCGCGAGAAGGACGCGACGCGCGAGGTGGAGCGGGAGCTCAAGCGCTGCGGGCGTGAAGGTGAGGATCGGGAATGAGTCGGGCACCGCGCACAGGCGTAGTGGCCGCGGTCGCTCTGGTGACCGCGCTCCTCTGCTGTACCTTCGCCTCCGGCGACGTGTTCTCGGTCGCCCTTGACGACGGACGCACTGACTACATCGAGGCAGCGAGGATTGACGGCGCGTGGTACTTCCGACTCGCCGATGTCGCTCGAGCCGTTGGGGCGTCCCGTCACTGGAGTCCACGGACATCGAAGATGTCTCTCGCCGTGGGGATCCACAGGATCTCCTTGGCGTCGGACAGCCAGTTCGTGGCGCTGGACGGCGAACCCATCAACGTACACAGATCCGTTGTCACGAGGGACGGCGAATACTGGGTGCCGACCCGCTTCGTGACCAGCGCCGTCGGACTTGCGGTCAACTCCGAGATCGCGGTGGATGAGGCCGGCGCGGCGATTTCCGTCGTGAAGCTCGGTGCTCTCGTCATGTCGGTCGGGCTCGAGGAAAGGCCCGGCGGGACGGCCGCCGTCATCGCCCTGAACGACAGGGCGGAGTTCGCCATCAGAAGCAGAGAGAGGGGCCGCATAGATTTCTTCCTGCCTGGCGCGGCGCTTCTCGACTCGCTCGACATTCTCGAGGGCGTTGGACTCGTTTCGTCGGTCGTGGTGGAGGAGTCCGAGGCCGGACTGAACGGCGTCGTGCGCGTTGTGCCGTCCGCGACGGCGTACGATGCACAGATGCACACCAACCCGCCCAGGCTGGAAGTCCTCGTGGTAGCGGAACGCGAGCAATCGGTGCCGCCTCCTCTTCTTAAGGGCACTAAGAACCTGCTTGGAATGGGCGCGAATCCGTTCGCGGTCCTGGACGATGGCATCACGACGGTGATGATCGACCCGGGGCACGGCGGCACGGACAGGGGGCACGCCGGCAGTTCGGGTCTTCTGGAGAAGGACGTGACGCTCGCGATCGCCGATGAGATTGCGCGGCACCTGCGTCACGAAGGCTTCTACGTGTTCATGACGCGGAGTTCGGACTCCCGTGTGCCGCTGAAGAGGCGGGCGGAGATCGCCAACCTCGCGGGAGCGGACATCTTCATCAGCATCCACTGTGGGGCGTGGCACTCGACGGCCGCCAGTGGATTCAGGGTGTCGTACTACGTTCCCGTACCGGACGACGTTGTTGACAAGAGCAGCGCCGGAACAAGAGGGCTCCGGCGCGGGTCGCCCGGAGTTCGACGCGGAGGGGTGGGAGACCTCCGATGGGGCGGACCGCAGGAGAACCTGACCGACGAGAGCAGGGCGCTGGCGCGGGCCGTGCGCGGCCGGATGTCCGGCGCGCTGCCGAACTACGACCGGGGAGTGGGGGGCGCAGACCTGGCCGTTCTGGCAGGCTGTGCCATGCCGGCGATCCTTGTGGAGGCGGGCTTCATCACGAACGCTTCCGACGCGACGCTTCTGGCAGACGCGGGTTTCCGGGAGGACGTTGCGAGAGCCGTCGCTCGCGGAGTGGCCGAATACAGTGATTCGTTCGGGGGGAGGAACCAGTGAGTCTCGTGCGCGCCAAGCTGATTGCTCTGGTGGTTATACTGGCCGCAGTCGCTGTCATTGTCACGCTCTGCATGAAGGAACCTGACGAGCAGCTCCCGGACGAGGGAGCCGCCGTGGAGGAACTCGGAGAGGGTGTTCAGTCGGTGCGTCTTGCCTTCGCCAGCAGAGGCGCGGGTCGGACCATCGAAGAACGAAGAGAGATCGTCGTCATGGAGGATCAGGCCAGCCGCGCTCGCAGGATCATGGAGGAGCTGGCGGCCGGTCCGACCGGAACGGACGCCGACGGGACGATACCCGACGGCACCCGGGTTCTGTCGGTGTTCTTCGATGGGACCGGGGCGGCTTTCGTCGACTTCAGCAGGGAGTTCGTTGACAACCATCCGGGCGGCTCTGCCGGTGAGCTCTTCACCATTCGCTCCATTGTGAAGACGCTCGCGCTCAACTTCCCTGACGTGGAGCGAGTGAGTATTCTGGTCGAGGGCGAGGAGCTGGAGACCATCGCCGGGCACATCGATGCGAGCGTTCCGTTTCCTGTTGAGCAGTACCGCTGAGGCGGGCGACCTCAACGCCGCCGATGCAGCCCCCG
>DAOWER010000126.1 GCA_030638405.1 Candidatus Eiseniibacteriota bacterium
GAATCCGCCCCGCTCGATCCTCGCCAGGACGTCGCGGTGCTGCCCCTTCTTGCCTCTCACGACCGGTGCCACGACGTGGACCCGCTTCCCGGTGGGAAGCGACAACACGCGGTCGGCCATCTGGTCGACGGTGAGCTGCGAGATCTCGCGCCCACACAGGTGGCAGTGGGCGTGTCCCACACGGGCGTAGAGGAGCCGCAGGTAGTCGTATATCTCGGTGGCCGTTCCGACGGTCGAGCGCGGGTTCCGCGTTGCCGTCCGCTGCTCGATGGAGATGGCGGGCGACAGCCCCTCGATCAGCTCGACGCGAGGCTTCTGCATCTGTGAGAGGAACTGGCGCGCGTAGGCCGAGAGCGATTCGACGTACCGCCTCTGCCCCTCGGCGTAGATGGTATCGAAGGCGAGAGACGACTTGCCCGACCCGGACAGGCCGGTTATCACCGTGAGCGATCCCCTTGGGATCAGGAGGTCGAATCCCTTGAGGTTGTGCTCGCGTGCTCCGCGGATCACGAGGTACGCGGGCTCCTGGTGCTCACTCCGGGAGGGCGTCCGGGGCGACCTTCTTCTTGACTGACCGGTTTCGGGCATGCTAGAAAGCTTACTATCATCGCAGCCATCCAACAAGTAGCAAAGCTGGGCAAGGAGAAGAGATGACAATCCGAAGAGCCATCCTCGCGGTCTTGCTGGTCGCGGCAGTGGTCCTGATGGCCGTCGTCATCAGCTGGGAGCCGGCCACGCGCGCGCCGGCCGGACCTTCCACGGGTCTCAAGATCGTCGTGATCGGTGTGGACGGGTTGGACTGGTTCCTGATGCGCAAGCTGCTGGAGGAGGGTACGCTGCCGTCGATCGCGTCCCTTCTGAAGCGCGGGCTGACGGGCGAGCTCGCCCCCGCGCTGCCGGCGATACCCGAAGTCGGCTGGACGGTGGTCGCCCGGGGTCGGGGTCTCACGGAGAACGAGCGCGCACGTCTGGCGGGCACGGATGGACGCCTGTTCGGTCTGGCGCCTGAACTCGGGAAGCTGGTGGCTCAGTCGGGTGGGACCGCGCTCTCCGTCGGATGGCCGGCCTCGTGGCCGGTCGGCGAGTCGGAAGGGCTCGTCGTCGCCCCCTACCGGCCCGAGACACTGATCCACGAGACCGGCCTGCCGGCAGCGATCTTGAGCGGGGACGCTCTCTCCTGCTCGGACGAGCTGGTCGCAAAGGTCGCCGACGCGGTCGCGCGCAACGAGGGGCTGTGCGAGGACGAGTTCAGACGGCTCATCTTCGACGGGGGCGCCGGTGATAGCGGATGGAGCGAGCATCTGCTCGCGGCGAGGTGGGCCTTCCTGTCAGATCTGACGACGATCGACGTCGCGGCGTCTCTGATGGCGGACGAGGAACCCGACCTGACCATGGTGTGCTTCGGGGGGCTCGACGCCATCGGACACAGGTTCCTGGCACCCGCGATGCCGTCGTTCTTCCCGAACATGCCGCCCGAGTACGAGCGGTACGGGAGCGTGCTCACGAACTACTTCGTGTTCATCGACAGCTGCGTCGAGAGGCTCAGGAGGCTCACGGACGAGAACGCGGTGTTCGTGATCTGCTCCACCTACGGAACCCACCCGTCCTTCGACATCCCGGCGATCTCCGGGTCGCACTCGAGCGGCCCCCCGGGTGTCCTGATCCTCAGGGGCTCGAACATAGCTCAGCGTCAGCGAGCGCTTGCGCTCACCGGCGAGGACGTGGCGCCCACCGTTCTCGCGCTCCTGGGCCTTGCGATACCGACGGACATGGACGGTCGGGTGGTACAGGAGGCTCTGCCCGTCGGACTCCTGAGGAACCACCCGTTGGCGTACTCGGGAGAGATACGACCGGAGGGTATCGACCCGCGGCCCTCGGACCTGGCTGCCGGGAACGCGCTGGTGTCGGAGAGACTGAAGACGCTCCGGGCCGCGATGGCCCGGAACGAGTAGGACGAGCTGGACGGAGGGGCCGAGCGGTCGGGAAGTTCGTGAGGAAGCCCCGCGCGGACAGCGAAGGGCACACACGACTCGCGGCCTTCTTACGAGAATTCGGCCGCGAGTTTCCTCGTCAGCGCGGGCAACACCTCGAACACGTCGCCCACGATGCCGTAGGTCGCCACCTTGAAAATCGGCGCGTCGGGGTCCTTGTTGATCGCCACGATGATCCTGGACGACTGCATACCCGCCAAGTGCTGAACCGCTCCTGAGATCCCGCACGCGAAGTACAGGTTGGGCTGCACGGTCTTGCCCGTCTGCCCCACTTGATGCGAATAGGGAATCCACCCCGCGTCGACGGCGGCCCGCGAGGCGCCGACCGCCCCGCCGAGGGCGTCGGCCAGACGCTCGAGCATCTCGAAGTTCTCAGGCCCCCCCAGACCGCGACCACCGGAGACGATGATGTCCGCCTTGGCGATGTTGACCGTGGATGTCTCGTCCTTCACGAACTCGACGAACTCGGTGCCGGTCTCGAAGAGCTCGGCCGGCAGCTTCTCAGATATGATCTCACCCTTCCTGCCGGGATCCGCATCCAGCGCCGTCATCACCTTGTGTCTTACTGTCGCCATCTGCGGCCTGTGGTTGGGGCAGATGATGGTCGCCATGATGTTGCCGCCGAAGGCCGGACGAGTCTGCAATAAGATGCCTTCCTGGTCGTCGATGTCGAGCGCGGTGCAGTCCGCGGTCAGCCCGGTCCGTACCTGAATGGCGACTCTGGGAATCAGCGACCGTCCGACGGACGTGGCACCGGTGATGACAATTTCGGGTTTGTACTTGTCGATGAGTGCGGCGACCGCGTTGGCGTACGGCTCGTCGCGGTAGTGCTCGAGCGCGGGGTCGTCCACCACATAGACGACGTCTGCGCCGTGAGCAACGAGCTGCCTGCTCGCGTCGCTGACGTTTGAACCGAGCAGTACCGCTGCCAGAGGCGCTCCGCGAGTGTCCGCCAGCTCGCGCCCCCGGCCCAGAAGCTCGAACGAAACGTCGTGGACGTCTCCCGCCCTCTGCTCAGCGACTACCCACACGCCCTTGAAGTCGCCCAGGGGGACGGTCTCGCGGTGGGACTTGCGCAGTATGATCGCGTCGAACTTGCACGGCTCCACGCACGCACCACAGAGCGTGCAGTTGTCCTTTATGACGGCGATGCCGTCGACCATCTCGATCGCGTCGTAGAGGCAGGCCTTGACGCACAGCCCGCATCCCACACATCGGTCGTCCAGTACCTCAATGCTGCTCACGTGTTGCCTCTCCTGCGCTAGCCCTCTCCCTTGAGGATCGGCACGAGCTCCCGGACCAGCGCCTCCACCGTCTCCTCGACCTCGCCCTCGAAGACGGTGCCGCCCTCTCTCGCCTCGGGGGCGAACACCCGGACGACGCGCGTCGGCGAGCCGTCCAGACCGAGCTCTTCCTCATCGACCTCGAGATCACCCGAGCCCCACACTGTGATCTCGGCCTTCCTCGACTTCA
>DAOWER010000053.1 GCA_030638405.1 Candidatus Eiseniibacteriota bacterium
GCCGTCGGGACTCAGGGCGATGGCCTCCGCTGTGTCGTACGAGCCAGCCGGACCGTCGTGGCGCGCAACCCAGAGCTCACTGCCGTCCGTGTCATACTTGATGGTCGCGTAGTCGAACTCCGTGCCGATGCCCTCGCTCTCTCCGGTGACGTAGACGTTCCCCTCACTGTCCAGGACCAGGTCGTTGGGCTCGTCGGTCTCACCGGCCGGTCCGTCGTACCTGGCGACCCACAGCTCGTTGCCGTCGGCATCGTACTTGACCGTGGCGATATCGTAGGCGTTGTTCACACCCCAGCTTACGCCGGTCACGTAGACGTTTCCCTCAGCGTCGACGGCTATGTAGCGCGCGGTGTCCCAGTGATCGTTGGGGCCGTCGTAGCGCGACGCCCACAGCTGGTTGCCGTCGGCGTCATACTTCACTGTCATGTAGTTGAAGTCGGCGTACATCGCATCGTACCCGCTCGCGCCGGTCACGTAGATGTTGCCGGAGGCATCGATGGCGATGTCGTGGGCCTCATCCCAGACGTCCCCGGGCCCCTCGTACCTCGCTATCCACTCTTCCATGACCTGGCCGGCAGCCGGTCCGGCAGGAAGGGCCAGTAGCATCAGGACGACGAACGTCTTCGCAAGTCGCATGTTCGAACCCCCTCTCGTCCGCGAGGAGTCCCCCTGTTCGCCGATCGCACGGAGCGGTCAACCGGCCGTTCCGCACTACTTCAATAGGATCATCCTTGCCGTGAGCGTCTCGCCGCCGGCGTCGAGCCTGTAGAAGTACGCGCCTGCCGCGACCGCGTGCCCGGTGTCATCGCACCCGTCCCACCGGACCGCGTGCGGCCCCTCTCCCCTGCGCTCGCCGCCGACCAGCGTGCGAACTACGCGACCGGTGGCGTTGTGGATGGTGAGGCGCACGGGCGTGGCGGCGGGAAGCTCGTAGCGGATTACGGTGCTGAGCCCGAACGGGTTGGGCGCGTTCGGTCGGAGGGCGAGGCCGGACCGCCTGCTGGAACCGTCCGACGCCGTGACCGTGTCCCCGCAGGACAGATAGCTGACCGAAAAATCGTCGATCGCCGCCTCAACGAGCGAGCCGCCGGGAACGTCCGCGACCTCCACGCGCACGCGCACCCGGTCGGTGAGCGCGATGTGCTCGCTCACGAGGATCGTCTTTCTGTACCAGCCCACAGGGAGCGGAGCTCGAGGACCCGTGGTGTCGGCGGCGGTCCAGCTGGCGCCGTCGTTGTCCGACAGGTGCGTGATGAAGTAGTCGCCGTTCGGGTTGTCACCGCGGTCATTGCGGTACCAGAACGCGAACTCGACCACGGCCTCGGTCCCAGCGCTCAAATCGATGCTCGGTGACGTGAGCCGGGTCCAGTCCTTGTCGACGTCCGAGTCGCCGTCCTGATTCTCCGTGAGGAAGCAGCTGCCCGACCCGTCGTAGTCGGTCGGCGGGTCGCTCCTGTCTCCCCCGCCGATGGGGACACCGCGTTCCCAGGAACCGCCCACGAGCTCCGGCCCGTCCTGCACGGTCCATCCCAGGTCACTCTCGAAATCGTCGGAGAAGACCGGGGACGTCGTGCCGACGGGGTACGAGTAGACCTCTCTCGCCGCGTCACGAGGGTTGTAGACCGTGCCGAATCTCAGGCCGGACGCGGCGAAGAAGAACTCCGGTGTGTCGCCGCACGAAGCCGCCGGAAGCGTCGCCGCGTACAACCCGCCTCCCAGGGATTCGAGTGGCAGGACATCGTAGTTGCCGCCGTCGAAGCGGTAGTGCATCGAGCCCGTGCCGTTGATGTATGAATCAGTGTGCCTGTCGATGCGGACGGACACGGTCACGGGCTCCCCCGGTTCGACAACGCCCGGCGTGCCCTCGGGCAGTGCTATCTGGATGGGATCCCGGTAGTCGACCCAGTTGGCAATCCACCCCACGGCGTTCCTGCCGTAGGCGATCCGCATGTAGCCGTCCTCGCCCCACATCGTGCCCCACGAGTTCCTGAGAAACCACACGCCCTCGGGGCCCTGGTTGTCGTCCCACCCCACTAGCACGATCGCGTGGTTGATGTCGTGGAAGATGCTCCCCGTGAAGACGCCGCCGTTGTATGAGGCGAACGCCCCGTCCGCCATGACGCCGGCGGACACCGGGCCGTACTTCATTATCGCCCGCTTGATCATGTCCGCATCGGGAATGTCCACGGACCTGTCGAGGAACCCCCACCCGTCCAGGCTGTAGTGGTGCGGGTAGGGACAGTCGCACGGTGCATTCGAGGCGGTGTACGGGAAATTCGTTTCGAGGACCGCGCCGGTTCCCCCGCACGGATCCGTCTTCAGCATGTGGTAGCCGTGCGCGAACCCGCCGCCCCCACAGCTCCAGCCGCTCTGATTGCAGCTGACCAGCCACTGCTCGGAGAGGTCGACCTCGACACCGTCCCTGATGAGGATGTTGCACTCGAGCGCGCCGACGGTGCTGAAGGCCCAGCAGCTGCCGCAGCTGCCCTGGGCTTTCACGGCGGTCGTCCCGTCCATAGTCCGCCAGTCGAGCTTCGCGGGCGGGGCGCCGCTGGGAGGGCTCCCGCCGAACGGTATGGCCAGCCTCTTCGGGCTGTGCCTGTCCTTCCGGGTGGTGGCACCGTCCTCGTCGCCGCCAGACACGATGCCGCCGACCGTCTCGAAGCTCATGCCCATGAGCTCTGAGACGGTGCCCAACTCCCTTCCGTCATCCGAGACGCACACCGCGCACTCGGTGGTGAAGGAGCCGTGGTCCGTTGTCTTGGTCCGGATACCGAGGCCCTGCCTCGCACAGTATGAGTACTCGGTCGCGACCTTGCCGCGGTAGAACTCCCACGCATCGACGCGGCGGCCGTCGGGAAGCACGCACACGCCGCGCTGACCACCGTCGCTGTCGACGATCTCGTACTCGTAGCCGAGGCTCTCGCAGTATGCGGCTGCGGGGTCTGGCATCGAAAGCGAAGGGGAATCCGCGAGAGCGGGAGCTCCCGCGAGGAAGATGAAGAGCGCTGCGGAACACATTGCACAGGACACACGCACGGCAGGATCGGATATGGCTTTCATAGCCTCTCTCCTCAGCGCGCATCCCGCTCATCGGATGGTCAGGTTCATTCTAGCAGAACCGCGGTCCGTGTGCGACAAGAAACTACGAAGCCGAGCGTGCCCCGACCTCCGTACAACCCCCTCTCGATCGTCAGGGCGGACCTGCTGTCTCAGATACATCTTCGGATCGTGCGGATTCCGGCTGGGCCAGCTCGATCTCGTACACATCTCTGTCATTGAACATCGTTGGCGGACCGATGATGACCCAGAGCGGCGGAACGAAGAAGAGCGCGGCGCCGTACCAGGGTATCTCTCCCATGAAGGCGAGGACCCCGGCCCCGACGTAGAGCAGCTTCTTGATGTGTCCGCGCGCCGGCTGCTGCACAATGATGCGCCAGACGTCCTCCGTCGGTGCGGAATGCCGCTCCCAGCCCCGGGGAACGATCCAGGACGTCTCGTCGGAGCCAATGCGGACGTCAAGCACGACACCCTCCCGCCCGTCGCGCATGAAGATCGTCGCCTCCTGGTTCTCGAGCTTGGCGTTGACCGCGTCAAGCGATTGGGGGTCCGACGGCGCTATGTGCTTGGGACCGCAGCCGTACGCCAACAGGGCGAGTGCCAGCAGGAGCGCGCCGGCTCTTCCTACTGCCGGAGACGCGCGAACTGCTTGTCTCTCCATTTGAGGTACTCCTTGAGAGCGAGCCTCGTCACGTACCCCGGCTCGTGCTCGATGCGACCCAACTCGTCTGTGCATGTCGGGCCGAATGCGGTCATGTGAATGTCGTAGTACCCCGTGGCCTGCGCGAAGACTGTCCTCTCCAGGCCCTCACGCGGCGGAGGCTCCCGGAAAACGAGGTCCGCGCACTGACGGTATTCAGGCGCGACGTAGTACTCACGGTCTGCCGCACGGAGGAGCGCGGCGATGTCCGTCCCGTCGTCAGCGACTGCGGACGAGGCAGTGACCCTCGTGACCTCGACGCCGGCGTCGTCCGAGTAGTCCATCGCCAGCGAGTTCAGCGTCCAGAAGTTGACGGGTGGCGTCAGCAGGATGCTGAGCTCGTCGCCAGTGACGCCGGACAGGTCCAGCAGAACAACGCGGTCCTCCGAGACGTACGGGCCGCCTCCGTGAATCGTGCCCCGACGGACCCAATGCCCGTCCTCAAGGATGCGGACGTGGAGCATCGTCAGCTCTTCCCTGTCGTAGACGGCACCGAGCCTCCCCCGCCACTCGTCTCCAGCGAGCGCCTCGTACCACTCGTCCACACCGTCGCCCCAGAGCTCCGACACACGCTTGAGCATCTGAGAGGACCAGGTCGTGTTGCACCCGTTGACGACGAGCTTCGCGGATGACGCGTCGGGTGGCTTCGGGAACGTCAGGAAGAGCGAATCCCTCAGGTCCGCGGTTCGCTCCGGGTCCTTGTGCGCCGCGTCGCTCACCCAGAGAAGCGGGTCCTTCTCATCGAGCCAGACGAGCTGGTCGCGGCCGTGTTGGTCTGTCGCGACCGAAGGCGGGATCGGCGAGCGAACAGTGTGGAAGCCGCCTGCGGCATCGGGAACCACGCACACGTCGGCCGTGTGGTCCACGATGAGAAGCGTCAGCTCATCGACGTACTGCGTCTCGTCGAGCTCGTTCGCAACGACAAGCCGGTACTCACCGTCCAGCCCCAGCAGATGCTCGAGCTCGCAGAGGTCGGTGCGGGCCAGCCCTTCACATATCGCGCCCCCGTATGGTTCGCCGTCAAGGACGTATCCCCGGCCGTCGTGCGAATACACGAACGGACACGAGTAAACCGTGTCTGGAGGCGCGGGCGGCTCCGGTTCGCTCGTGATTGCGCTGATGATAAGGGCCGCCACGGCTGCCAGCCCGAGCGCCAAGACCGCCGTCCTCGCTCCGTCCAGCCTGCTCACGTAGACCGTTCGAATCTCGGACAGCGGGATCATCACCTCGACGCCTGACTTCGTCACACCTGTGAGCACGTCGTTCTCGACGCTGGGACGGTACGCCCCGTCCGTTCTGAACTTCACGACCATGCCGTCGTTCGTCACCACCTGCGCTATCTCGTAAGTCGGGTCCGAGAGCCCCTGGTCGCGCGGGACGATGACTGCCGAGTAACACCCTGGCAGGTAGGCGACGACGGCTACCAACGTGAAAGCTGCGATCGTTCGTCTCAGCATGACGCTCCTCCCCCTCTCCCAAGAGGACCGATTACTCAGGTGCGTTTCCGTGTTCGCGTCCGTGGTCGCCTGGTTCGGAGACCCCGGGCGACACGAAGTCAATCGTGTAGATGTCGGCGTCGGTCAGC
The DNA here is from genome assembly GCA_030638405.1 of Candidatus Eiseniibacteriota bacterium. GTDB lineage: Bacteria > Joyebacterota > Joyebacteria > Joyebacterales > Joyebacteraceae > JALGZG01. Next base: position 5,346 of record DAOWER010000053.1, read on the forward strand.
GCTCCACAGGGCACGCCGAACAGGGTGGCCATGAGGTCTCATCCCGCTCACGGAAAAGCCGTCCCGTTACACCTTAGTGACTGGCTATCAGTCTACTATAGGGGTGACATGAAGTCCAGCGGGTTATCGAAGACCGATATTCGGGAGCTTCCACACGGAAAGCGTACGCTCCGGGGACGTGGCCTTCACCGGCGGCACGTGGCGTGACGCACAGACCTCAGCTCAGGGGATCTGCCCGCGGAGTCCGGGACCCACACGGTGCCAGAAGGTGGAGAGCACCCTCTTCATGCACCGTCTCGCCCAGAAGGTCAGGATGAGATACGCGGGCACCACCACGGTGAGAAGGAACAGCGCGAAGAGGGCGATCGGATTGAATGCGAGTACTCCCCTCCACAACGCACCGGCTATGTCCAGCCACTGCTTGATCGACGTTGGCAGCGCGATCCCCAGAACGGTCCAAGCGACAACACACCCCATGAGGAGCAGCGCCAGCACGGACCCGAGGAAACACAGGTGAGAGACGTGCCGGGTCC